>DATMZR010000016.1 GCA_035573435.1 Solirubrobacterales bacterium | reverse complement strand
GAGGGCAACGCCGCGGTGATCGTGATCGGCGAGTCGAAGATCGAAGAGCAGCTCGAGCAGGCGACCAAGCGCGCCAACAAGCTGATCGAGAAGCAGATCGATGCCGACGCCGACGAGCTCAAGCGCGAGATCGATGCAGCGGCCAAGGAGGACGCCGCGACCTGAGGCACGGGAGTGTGCCGCGAACCTGACCCGTTAGCAGGCACTTTGTCGGATGGGCGCGGCTGGTTTCGAACCAGCGACCTCTGCGTGTGAAACGAACGAGGTCCGCTGCGCTCTACTGCGTCCTGCTGCGAACTGCCTTAGAGCACCCGACCGACACGCCTACGGCTTCGGCCTGCTGCCTTTTGCTTCGCGGCGTTGTTTCCAAGCCGTTTCCATGGCCAACGCACCCGCGGACCTGGTCTACGACCCGTCGGCCTCTGGCATTGTGTCGGCGTGGCGGTGCGCGACCTTCCACTCGCCATCCTCGCGGCGATAGATCTGGGTGGCCCGCAGCGTGTAGCGCCGGGGTTCACCGTTGACCGACGCCTGCGTGTGCTCGTAGCCAACGGTGTAGGCCATGTCGCCGACCACGTCAGCCGCAACGATGTCGTACGAATACGACGTACAGTCCGAGAAGCTGGCCTCCAGGTCCCGGAAGAGGTTCCTCAACTCGTCCTGCCCATGCGCCGACTTCCACGCGCCGAGGACCGTGACCGGATCATTCCTGGACCAGATCGCGAGTCTGGGCGCCGCGTCCCCATTGTGCAGCGCCTCTTCTGCGTCCCTGAGATGGGATTTCGCCCATTCCAGGAACTGCTCCCTCTCATTCAATGTCCACCTCCCATGCGGCGGCAGCTTTGGGCCACGGATTACCAAGGATTACGCACAATTACCAGGGATTCGGGCAGAGACAAGGGCTTTCTGCCCAACGCTAGGCGCCAAGCTGGCATCCGGGCTAGGCCGGATGCCAGCTTGGCTTTGCGCCCGTTGTGGCTAGTAGGCGGACGAGGCGCTGCCGCTGCTCGACATCTGGGATGAGGAGCTGCCGCCCCCGCCCACGGAGACGACGTGCCAGGTGAATTGGTGGCCGCCGAAGGCGTCGTTGAGGCCGTCTCCGGTCACCTCTCCCGGTCCCTCCTGAGTGAACGAGTAGAGGGGCCGGCCGTTGTAGGTGACCTGCTGGCTGCCGTCGGGTCGCTTGACCATGCCCAGCTTGCCGGGGACCGATCCGGTTGGCGCGCCGCCCTTGACGGTCAACGGCATCCAGATGGACTTGCACGCGCCGGTGCAGAGCACCATTCCGTTGGCCTCTTGATCGGACGCGTAGAGAGCCTGACCACTCGAGTCCACTAGGACGCGGCCGGCGTCTCCAATGTTTTTGACCGCGACTGTCATTCCGTTCGCGTCCGGGGCCGCGGCAGTCGCGGAGCCGTTGCCGCTTCCGCCGCCACACGCCGCGAGCGCCACGGCTGCCACGATGGGGGCGAGCATTAGCAGCTTTTTCATTCTGGACCTCCTCGGTCGGATGGTTTCGTCCTTCGCCCACTGCAGACGCCGGCGTGCCGTGATTCCTTCCCGCGGCGGCGTGAGCCGCCGCTGATGCCCGGCCTGCGCAGGCTCGACCCCGAGCGCCTGGTGGATCATCTGCCGCGCCTCTACCGCGCCGCCCGGGCGTGGACCGACTCGCGCGAGGAGGCCGAGGACCTGGTGCAGGAGACGAGCGCGAAGCTGCTCGCGCGCCCGCGCTTTCTGCGCGGGGAGAGCGAGCTGGGTTATCTGCTCCGGGCACTACGCAACACCTTGGTCAGCCAGCGTCGGGCGGAGAGCCGGCGCCCGGCAACAACGCCGCTAGCCGAGGAGCTGGTCGGCGGAGGGCGGTCGAGCGACGATCCGGCTGAGGCAGCCGAGCTCCGGGAGGTCCACGCGGCCATCTCCGACCTTGCCGAGGAGTTCCGCGACGCGCTGGTGGCGGTGGACATCGCGGGGCTCTCCTACAACGAGGCCGCAGGGGCGCTGCAGGTTCCCGAGGGCACGCTGACGAGCAGGTTGTTTCGCGCCCGCGACCGGGTGGCCCAGCGGCTAGGGGGTGAGCCGCCGAGGGCCCCGGCTCAGCCCGATCAGTAGTGCAGGGCGCCCCCGCCCCGCCACCTCGCCAGCCTGAGCAGCTCGGCGCGGGACGCTGCCCCGGTGAGCACGCAAGTGTGCCCGACTCGCCGCCAGGTCACAGCCGGATTTCCTGCCGCACGTAACGCGTCGTACTCGACGCCCCGACGCACGGTCTGCTCGACGCCAGATGGCGGCGGCAAGCCAGAGCCGGAGACGATCGCGTAACCGATCTGGCGGCTGCCCTTCCGGTAGTAGACGACCGTAGCGTCGCGACCGTCGATGCTGCCATGGCGTATCCCGGCGGCCCGCCAGCCGTACGCGCGCCGGAAGTCCGGAAACCTCACCCCCTCGACGTCCGCAGCCAACTGGGCCCGACTTCCTTTCGCGTGAGCCGGGGCCGGCCCGCTGGGCGGCAGCGCCGCGAGCCCGGCGGCATCGGCGACGGTCGGCCCGCCGGCCCCGCCGCCCAGAGCGACGACGAGCGCGACCGCAACCGCCGCCGCCGCGGCGCCGCCGAACGCGAGCCGCGGTACCAGCCGGCGCCTGTCGTCGCGGCGGCGCTTCGGCAACTGCGCCTCGACCGCAGCGGGCACCGAGGGCGGCACCGGTTCGCTCGCGGCCACCCGGGTTGCCGAGAGCGAGCGTCGCTGTCGCTCCAAAAGGACCTGAAGCTCGGGCGAGGCGGCGACCCATGCCTCGACCGCCTGCCGGCGGTCGGCCGGAAGCGTTCCGTCGGCGAGCGCGCACAGATCGGCCATCTGCCGCTCGCTTAGCTGCGATGCCACGTCGCCCATCGCTCTAATACCACCAAATCGCGGCCCGGCGCCGAGGGACGCCGGTGGAGAGCTTCTCGCTCACCAGCGTGCCGTCGACCACCTCCCTGCAAACCTAGCGACGAGGTAGGCGCCCAGGAGCAGGACCGCCGCTCCCTCGGCGACGCGGGAGGCGAGGATCGCCGTCGGGTCGTAGCCCGGCTCCATGAACCCGAACAGGGGCGTGTGCTCGCTGATCGCCAGGAACACGAACGCGGTCGCGGCCAAGCCGATCCCGCCGAGCGCCAAAGCCCCAAGCGCCGCCGAGCCCAGACGGGCGCCGAGCAGGCGCTCCACCGGCGCCAGTAGCCCGAGCCCGATTGCGGTTGCGGCGGCGAAGTTCAACACGAACAGCGTTCCGATCGTGGGGATCGCCGAGTAGAGCTCGAAGTACTGCTGCAGGTGTATGGCGCCAACTGCCAGCACCGCGAGCGCACCGAATGCGCGGACGCCCAGCCACGGATCAGACCTGTGCGCGACGGCGTTGATGGTCGTCGGCGGGTGTCGATTCAAGGCTTCCATCAGAACCTCCTCAGTAGTGGCTCATGCAGGAAGACGCCGCCGACCCTCGATTTCTTCCCGCATTCCAGCCTGGAGATCCCGGTCTGTGAATCGGCACAGCGATCGAGTTCTGAGCGATGCCCGGTGATGCTCGGTTCTACGCACAGACTGAGCTGAGCCAATCCAGCCAGCTCGGCTTATGCACCACTATCTGCCCGGGTCGCGTCGCGCTGAGGAAACCCCCGGTGAGGCCGCTGGATCGCTTCTAAGGGTGGGCTCCGAAATCGGCCATCTCGTCCTCAGATGGCTTTGTGCGACAGCCTCATGGGGAAGCGGCACTCTCGCCTGACCTGCAGCGGCTAGCGCTCTCGCGCTATGCGAGAACCCGTACGCAGGCTGAGGTGGGGAGATGGTGTCCTCGACGCATTAGCTCTCGGCGGCCGCCTCGCGCGCCTTTCTGATTCTCTCGAGATCTCTCGCTTGTGACCGCCCAACGGATATCGAATAGTCGATCCTGTTGCAGAGCCGGTGCGCAAGGACTGAGTTTCGAGGGTTCTTTGGCCCCCATCTCGCTTTGGGCGTGGGAAATGCTCGTGGGTCGGATTCCAGTCGCTGTATTCGGTGACCGATACGAAGTGCCAGGCACCACCCAGCTCTTCGGGACAGAAGCACTTGGGCATCCCGCACTTCGCCTCTGTGATGTAGCCACGCTCCGCAGCCGTGATGAGGATGCCCTTGACGCCCCAGGCTCTGAGTCTCTTGGCCACTTCCGCACCTCGCGCCGGGTCCGGCGGCGGTCTTGTCACACGGAAAGGCTATCCCCCGAATCCGGCCACCTCACCAGGGACACCTGCGTCGCCTGCCCAAGTGTTCTGCTAGGCGCCAGGCGACCCGACACCGGCAATAGCCTGCAGGTGTGGATCCCGACGACCGCCTCGCCAAGCTCTCGTTCCGCTCGGCGGCGGAATGGGAGGGGTGGCTGAGGGACAACCACGCTCGGTCCGAGGGCGTCTGGATCAAGATCGCCAAGAAGGCCACAGGCATCGAGAGCGTCCGCTACCCCGAGGTGCTCGAGAGCGCGATCTGCTTCGGATGGATCGACGGCCAAAGACAGGCCCTCGACGAGCGGCGTTTCCTGCAGCGGTTCACCCCGCGCCGCAAGCGAAGCAGGTGGTCTCGGATCAATCGGGATACCGCCGAGCGGCTGATCACCGACGGCAGGATGCACCCGGCCGGCCTCGCCGAGGTGGAACGCGCCCGCGCTGACGGCCGCTGGGAAGCGGCCTACGCCGGACCGAAGGCGAGCACGGTCCCCGACGATCTGCAGCACGAGCTCGACGGCCGCCCGACGGCGAGGGAGTTCTTCGACGGGTTGAGTAGCCAGGACCGCTACGCGATTCTCTACCGGCTCGACGAGGCAAAGCGACCCGAGACCCGCGCCCGCCGGCTGAAAAAGTTCGTCGCCATGCTCGAGGCGGGCGAATCGATCCACGGGCCGCCACCGTCTAGTTGAGAGCGACCCGGGGCCGGTCGAGGAGCGCGGCTGCCGCCGCCGCGAGTCTCGCCCATCCTGGGTCGGGGTTGCCAAGTGTTCTGAGGCAACCGTCGGCTGAGGCGGCGGCCTCCCCCTTGCTAACGCTTTTCGCGCGAAGCAGGAATCGTCGCCCTTCCTAAAGGTCCGTCTCGGGCGGCGCAAAGATCACCAGGAGCTCGAGGTCCTCGGCGACGTCGACGAAACGGTGCTCGGCAAGCTTGGTTACGAAGGCGATCGACCCGGGCTCTACCGCCTGTCGCTTCCCCTCGACTTCGAGCTCAGCACGCCCCGCGATCACGTAGTAGATCTCGTCCTCGGCGTGCGGCGTCTGATGATCGGTTTCCCCTGCGGAGAGGCGGTAGACGCCTGCGCTGAACATCCCCGCGCGCAGGAACTCCCGCCACTGATCGCCTGCGGCGCGTGCTGCCTCGACGATCTGGTCGAGCTCAACGGCCAGGTGGTGCGGCTCGGGCATCGGCGGATGGTATGTCGGCTAGTCGGGAACGATGTCGACGACGGGCGCTGCTCCTTTCGCGTGAAAGCGGAAGCGCCCCGCTCACTGGCGTCCTAGTCGCGGGAAATCCCGATGGTGAGGGGCGGCAGCGCCAACCCTGAGGGAATGGGTGCGTATTCCTGGAAGCCGGGGCTCTTCGGAGGCTTCCGCTTTCGCGCAAGCAGCAGTGACCAGATCGGCGTGCTCGGCTCTCCCTCCTCCTCCGTTGCGAGCGCTTAGCGGACGTTGCCCGTACGACTCCTTCAGCGCCAAAGCGACACTCCCACTCCCGCCCTGAGCGCCTCCGTCCGCAGCTGTTGCCGTGGCGGCATGGCTCCCTGTGGAACGCTCGAGCGGCGCGGCGACGCGCCGGGCACCCGACCGCTACAGCGTGGTTCCCGCTTGTAGACGCGCAACCGATTCGGGGTCGTGTGAGGGCAGATACACCGTCGGGTGCTCGCGCCCGTGGGCGAGAATGGTCTGCATCGTGGCGACCGACACGGCCGGCTTGGGAGCGACAGCGTCCGGGCGAAGCGCGTGAAGCTGCTCGAGTGTGTCGGTCGCATCCCCCGCCAACAGAGCATCGCGACCATCGTCGTCGATGCACAAAACCGCGACGTGCCCAGGCGTATGGCCCGCTGCCGCGACGGCAACGATGCGGCCGTCGTCGCTGAGCGGCCGGCTCTGCGCGAAGGCGCCGAACGGACCGCCGTCCAACGCGAACGCCTGGAAATCGACATTCGCCGGCACCGGCTGGCGAACCACCCGCTGCGCCAGCCGCGCGGCCAGGGTGCGGGAATATGCCAACTCTCGGTCATGCACCAGCACGGGTCCGCCGACGTGCACTGCGCCGTCCATGTGGTCGGCATGCAAGTGGGTCAGCACAACGGTGTCGACGTCCGCGAGCGTCAGCCCGGCCCGGGCTAGCGCACCCGGCAACTGTTGCCCGGACGCCACGTCGAAACGCGCGAACGGGATGTTGTGCGCATCGGCCGTCTCTCCCGTGTCGACCAGCAGCAACCCGCCGGCGTGCTCGACAGCCCAGCAGTGGATCGGCAGCGGGCTCGACCACGGCCCTGGCAGGAACAGGTCCAGCCGGCGACGCCAGCCGCCGCTGGCATAGAGGAACGCCCGTTTGACGCGCACCGTCCCGGTCGTCAGAGCATGAATCCGCATCCGGTCCTCGGTGGCACTGTAACCCTAGGCTTCCCCCTTCCCGGGGGAGGAGGCGTCCCGGTCGACGTCCCCGAGACGCTCGCAACGGACGAGGACCAGCAGCGACGGCGCGTGCTGAGCTGACGCCTCCTCCCGCGTGAAAGCGGAAGCGTGGGCGACCCCAACTCATTAGACCGGTCCTAGCGGCCGGAGACCCCGACTGCCAAGGCCGGCAGCGCCAACCCCGAGGGAATGGGGCGTCATTGCTGGTTTCGGGGTCTCCGTGAAACCCGGCCTGGCTTACCTAGCCGGTCTCGCCGTGCAAAGGTGGCGGGGCAAACTCCAACTGGAGGAGGAACACATGGCAGATAGCGTCTATCGCGTCACCGAAGTAGTCGGCGTCAGTTCGGATTCATGGGAGCAGGCGGCGAAAAGTGCCGTCGAGACAGTCGGCCAGTCCGTGCGAGATTTGCGGATTGCCGAGGTCATCCGGCAGGATGTGACGATCGAGGAGGGCAAGATCTCTGGATTTCGGGTTCGTCTCGGAGTCTCGTTCAAGTACGAAAAGCAGTAGAAGGCCGCTGGGGGGGCAGAAGGCGCTGGTTCAATCCGGTCCCTGCCCCGCCGCGCGGCTTCCCTCGTCATCCGGGCAGGCTGGCTGGACGGTTGCGCGAACGCCTCGTCCTGGCCTGCGGGCCGCCAGCGCCACGACCTCCAGGGGTTGGGCGAGTTTCTGTCAATCCTGCCCCGCTTGGAGATCGCCGCGTGACCGGGATCTGAGGGCGGCTCTGGCGTCGGCGCCCTCTCCGCGCCAGCCCGACCACCGTAGGTCAAGTTCGGGCTGGGGTTCTAGCGCGCGGCTACGGGCCTATCTAGGCAGACGACCCCAGTCGGGGAACTCTTCGAAGACGTTGTTACGGGTCAACTTGCGCTCGTTGGAGCCGTTGGCACGCATGATGAATATCTCGTCATCGCCGTCGCGGTTGCTAACGAAGGCGATCCGCTTGCCGTTCGGCGAGTAGGCCGGGTCGTAATCGTTGTCGGTGTTGCGGGTGAGCCTGCGCTGACGTGAGCCGTCGGCGCGCATCTTGAAGATCTCGAAGTCGCCGTCGCGGTTGCTCCGGAAGGCGATTCGTTTGCCGTCCGGGGAGTAGGAGGGGGACTGGTCGAAAGCGGTGGCGTTGCGGGTGAGCTTGTGCTGGTGGGAGCCATCGGCACGCATGACGAAGATCTCGGCATCGCCGTCGCGATAGCTCTGGAAGGCGATCCGTTTGCCGTTCGGCGAGAAGACAGCGGCATAGTCATCGGAGTCGTTATCGGTCAGCCTGCGCTGACGTGAGCCGTCGGCGCGCATCTTGAAGATCTCGGAGTCGCCGTCCCGATCACTTTCGAAAACGATACGTCGGCCGTTCGGCGAGTAAGTCGGCTCTGCATCGGAGTCGTTGTTGCGGGTGAGCCTGTGCTCACCTGAGCCGTTGGCGCGCATCTTGAAGATCTCGTCGTCGCCGTCGCGATCGCTGCCAAAGACGATCCGCCTCCCACTCGGCGAGACCGCCGGCGCCCAGTCGTAGGCGGGATTCCGGGTGAGCCTTTGCCGGTGGGAGCCGTCGGGATCCATCACGAACACGTCGTAGTTCAACGGAGGCCCGTTCGCGATGAATCGATCGAAGACGATCTTGGTGTCGCGAGACGCCCCACCTCCGGAAGCAACGGGGGCCTGGAGCAGGACCAAGGCGACGATCAAGGCGCCGAGCGCCAGCCCGACAAGGGCCGTACCCCGCCAGCCGATCCTGAGCCGGTGCGATTCCCCGCGCATCCGGCTGCGAGCCTACCCGGGCGCTCTGAGGCCGTCAAGGCGCGGAATCGCCGCTGCGGTCAACCCCGAGTCGGCACGTCCAGCGCGGGCAGGCCGATTGATAGGAACTTGCCATACCCATGGAGTTCCGTCCTTTCCCGTCGAGACGGTGAGGGCCTTGGCCGGCGGCCGGATCCGCTCCTTGCCCGTCACCCGTAGACCCTCGGGGACTACATCGTCCTGGCCCAGGATCCTGCGCGCCTCGTCCTCCGGTGGGAGCGGCTTTCCCCGAATCGATCCACGCGGTGTAGGCGGCGCCCACGTCGAACTCCCGCACCCGCAGGATCGGCTGCACGGTGACCACGTCCTCGCTCGCCCGGTCGAGCCGGAACTCTGGGTCCACGGCGCGAGAGCCGTCGACGTGCGGGTGCGCCTACCGGCCTGGTCCCGTTGCCGCGGCTACTCTCATTGGCTTGGCCACCGTGAACAGCAGTCACTCCGTGCTTGACGGTCTCGCCCCCTCGGCGAGCAACGAGGCCCTTCAGGTCCAGGATCTGGTCAAGCGCTATCCCACGGGGGTCGACGCGCTGCGCGGTGTCTCGCTTGACATCCAACCCGGCGAGTTCTTCGGGCTGCTGGGACCGAACGGCGCCGGCAAGTCGACGCTGATCCACTGTGCGACGGGGCTCGCGCAGCCGACGTCGGGGACGATCCGGGTCTTCGGCCACGACGCGATCGGCGACTACGCCGAGGCCCGCCAGGCCGTGGGGCTGGCTCCGCAGGAGCTCAACCTCGACTGGTTTCTAACCGCAGAGGAAACGCTCGACTATCACGCCGGCTACTTCGGGATGCGCAAGCGCGACCGGCGCGAGCGCACCGCGGAGCTGCTCGAGACGTTCTCGCTTACCGAGAAGCGAAAGGAGCGCACCCGAACCCTCTCCGGCGGCATGAAGCGGCGGCTGATTCTGGCCCGCGCGCTGATGCACCGGCCGCGCCTCCTGATCCTCGACGAGCCAACCGCCGGCGTCGATATTGAGCTGCGGCTCGAGCTCTGGCACTACGTCCAGCGCATCAACGCGGAGGGGACGACGATCCTCCTGACCACGCATTACCTTGAAGAGGCCGAGCAGCTGTGCGACAAGATCGCCTTCATCAACGAGGGCCAGATCGTCGCCCAGGGGGCGAGCGACGAGCTTGCCGCCACCTACGGCGTCGCCAACCTTGAGGACGCCTACTTGACACTGGTCGGGCGCAAGGAGCTCTCGCGCTCGCGCGTCGACGTCGAGGAGCTGGCCTCGTGACCGCCACCCAGATTCGCTTCCTCACCCTCTGGCGGCGCGAGCTCAACCGCTTCATGAAGATCAAGAAGCAGACGATTGGTGCGCCCCTGCTGGAGACTTTCCTCTACATCTCTGTGTTCGGAGCCGCGCTCGGCTCGCGGATCGACCAGCTGCACGGAATCGACTACGTCGTCTTCGTGATTCCCGGCTTGATCATGATGGCCTGGGCGATCAACTCCTTCGCCAACAACTCCTCCTCGATCTTGCAGCAGAAGTTCCAGGGCGCGATCCAGGACCAGCTCTCGTCGCCGGCCTCGCCGCTCGAGCTGCTGCTGGCCTTCTCGCTCGGCGGCTTCATGCGCGGGCTTGTCGTGGCGGCGCTGACCTTCATCGCCGCGTCGCTGCTCGTCGACCTCCCGGTCGACCACATCCTCGTCCTCATCCCGGCGCTGTTTCTTGTCGGCTTCTTCTTCGCCCAGCTCGGGGTCCTGATCGGCGTGCGAGCCGAACAGTTCGACGACGTCGCCGTCGCCCAGACCTTCGTGCTCCAGCCCCTGATCTTCCTCGGAGGCGTCTTCTACTCCGCCGCCCTACTGCCGGAACCGTTCCAGACCCTGACCCATTTCAACCCCGTCTACTACATGATCAACCTGGTCCGCTACGGCTTCCTCGGCTTCACCGAGGCCAGCGTGTCGCTTTCGCTGATCGCCCTAACAGCGGCGACGGCCGCCCTGTTCGCCGCAAATCTGCGCCTGTTCTCGAAGGGCTACCGGCTGCGGGCTTGATTTCGACCGCGCGGGCCTGTCGCCTGGAAGCTCGGGTTTTCCGGGGGCTCTCGCTTTGCATGGAAAGCAGCAGTGGGGCCAGAGTCCGGATACCCCTGTGGGCAGGAAAGTTGATCTTGAGCCGGCGGTGGCACGTCGCGCCTGCGCCTCCATGTCTAAGAAACCCCTGCTAACCAGGCCTTTTAGGAATGGGCGCGGCTGGTTTCGAACCAGCGACCTCTCGCGTGTGGAGCGACGGTCCCCCAGGCACGGATGGGCGTGGTTCAGCGCGTCCGGATGTGCGTCGATGTGCGCGCAAACGGGACCAGAACGGCCCGGGTGCCCGTTAGCGCAGGCGCTCCGGGCCAACCGGCTTCCGCTCGTCGCCCGCGCGATCGAGGGGCCATACCTGCTTACGGAGGTGACGTTGACCGCCCGCGGCTTCGGTGGTAGGTTCGCCCAGAAGCCCAACACAGGGGAGAGGAGGGAGCGTGGAGAGGCCGCAGGCCGTGCGGACACGGACCGGGTGGCGGGTGGCCGCCCTGGGCTCGCTGGCCGGAGTGCTCCTCCTGCTTGCCGCGGCCGCGGCAGCGCCGGCGCAAGCCGCCCCCGGGGACCTCGACGTAACCTTCTCCGGCGACGGCAAGCAGCGGACCGACTTCCTTACCGGTGAGAGCCGAGCAGCGGCGGTCGTTCGCCAGCCGGACGGCAAGATCGTCGCCGTGGGCGAAAGCCACAGCGACTTCGCGATCGCCCGCTACAACACCGACGGCTCCCTCGACACGAGCTTCTCCGGCGACGGTCGGCAGGTAACCGACTTCGCGGGTTTCGACCGGGCGAACGGGGTGGCGCTCCAGGCGGACGGCAAGATCGTCGCGGTCGGCAGCACCACAGCCGCTGGGGGCAATTTCGCCCTCGCCCGCTACAACCCGAACGGATCGCTCGACACGACCTTCTCCGGGGACGGCAAGCAAACCACCGATCTAGGGGGCACCTTCAGCCCCGACCGGGGCAATGGGGTGGCGATCCAGGCGGACGGCAAGATCGTCGCGGTTGGCGTCGCTGGCGCGACCCATGGTTCTCGCCCCGACCCCCCGCCCGACGACTTCGGGCTCGTCCGCTACAACACCGACGGCTCCCTCGACACGAGCTTCTCCGGCGACGGCAAGCAGAGGACCGATCTCGCCGGGGACAGCGACGACGAGGCGAACGGGGTGGCGATCCAGGCCGACGGCAAGATCGTCGCGGTCGGCGGCACGGGCTTCTTCACGCTCGCCCGATACAACACGAACGGGGCGCTCGACACCAGCTTCTCCGGGGACGGCAAGCAGGGCACCGACTTCGGGGGCTTCTTTGACGGGGCAGCAGCGGTGGCGCTCCAGGCCGACGGCAAGATCGTCGCGGTCGGGTTCGCTGGGGTGACCTCCACCGGTCGCGATTTCGCGCTCGCCCGCTACAACACGAACGGGACGCTCGACACCAGCTTCTCCGCCGACGGCAAGCAGAACACCGACGTAGGGGGCGCCTTTGACGGGGCGACAGCGATGGCGCTCCAGGGCGACGGCAAGATCGTCGCGGTCGGCTTCGCTGGGGCGACCTCTGCCGCTCACGACTTCGCCCTCGCCCGCTACGACACCGACGGCTCGCTCGATACGAGCTTCTCGGGCGACGGCAAGCAGACGACCGACTTCGGGGGCTTGGACGGGGCGAGCGGGGTGGCGCTCCAGGGCGACGGCAAGATCGTCGCGGTGGGGACGGCCGACGAGTCCGGCGTCGCCCAGATGGCCCTCACCAAGATGGCCCTGGCCCGCTACAACACCGACGGCTCGCTCGACACGAGCTTCTCCGCGGACGGCAAGCAGGCGACCACGTTCGGGGGCGGCGACGCCGCCGTCGGCGTGGCGCTCCAGACCGATGGCAAGATCGTCACGGTCGGCACTACCGAGTTCGGCGTGAGCAGCTTCTCCGCCCAGTCCGGGTTCGCGCTCGCGCGCCACAACGCCGACGGTTCGCTCGATACGAGCTTCTCCGGCGACGGCAAGCAGACGACCGACCTCGGGGGCGCCGCTGCGAGCGGGGTGGCGATCCAGGCAGACGGCAAGATCGTCGTGGTCGGGGCCAACGACGAGGACTTCGCGCTCGCCCGCTACAACACCAACGGCTCCCTCGACACGAGCTTCTCCGGGGACGGCAAGCAGACAACGGACTTCGGGCCCTTTGATGCAGCGAGCGATGTGGCGATCCAAACAAACGGCAAGATCGTCGTGGTCGGAATCCGATCCGACGGAATGGGCAACGACGACTTCGCGCTCGCCCGCTACAACCCGAACGGCTCCCTCGACACGACATTTTCCGGGGATGGCAAGCAGACGACCGGCTTCGGGGGCTCCGACCGCGCGAACGGAGTGGCGCTCCAGGCGGACGGCAGGATCGTCGTGGTGGGGGCCGGCGGCGCCGGTGCGGACGCCGTCCACAGCGACTTCGCGCTCGCCCGCTACAACACCAACGGCTCCCTCGACACGAGCTTCTCCGGGGACGGCAGGCAGACAACCGACTTCGGCGGCCTCGGCGGCCTCGGCGAGGGGATAGCCGAGGTGGCACTCCAGGCGAACGGCAAGATCGTCGCGGTCGGGGCGACCGGCGGCACCAATCCCAACGGCGGAGACAGCGAATTCGCCCTCGCCCGCTACAACCCCAACGGCTCCCTCGACACGACCTTCTCCGGGGACGGCAAGCAAACGACCGAATTCGGGGGGGACGACGGGGCAGGTGGGGTGGCGCTGCAGGCGGGAGGCAAGATCGTCGCGGTCGGGGCCGGCGGCCTCAACAGCAACTTTGCGCTCGCCCGCTACAACACCGACGGCTCGCTCGACACGAGCTTCTCCGGGGACGGTAGGCAGCTAACTGACTTCGGGGGCGAGGATGGCGCGACCGGGATGGCTCTCCAAGGGGACGGCAAAATCATCGCCGTCGGCTTCGGCTTCGGCACCGATCGAACCAGCGATTTCGCGCTTGCTCGCTATCTGGGCGGTTGAGCGGTCCGATGGGCGCGGCTGGTTTCGAGTGAGCCCGGAGGGCGAGCGGGTGCGCGATTACCGGGGATTCGGGCAGAAAGTAGGACATTCTGCCCACCTTGAGAACCGGTTCAGGCCACCGGCGCAGGGATGAGGTCCAGCCAGGACCCGCCCCTCACCTCGGCGCTTCACTAGTACGGTTCGGGCATTACCGACCTGGTGAACGAGCACTGCCAGGAGTACCCGCCGGGGACGCCACCGCTCCCAGAGGCGGAAGTCGCCCAGCTCGCCGGCCAGATCCCGGGCTGGGAGCGCCACGCCGGCGGCCTGAGCCGGGAGTTCCCGTTTGAGGACTTCGGCGGTGCGTTCGGCCTCGTCGCGCGGGTCTCGCTGCTGGCCGAGGCGGAAGGCCACCACCCGCGCATGGAGTTCGAGTGGGGACGGGCGGCCTTCACAACCTGGACGCACACCGCTGCGGGCCTCACCCGCAACGACGTATCCTTGCGGCAAAGATCGACCAAATCGCCCGCGCCTGAGCGATTTCACACTCGGCGCGAGGCGTGCAATGCCCCAATGCCCGGCGGCGCCGACGCCGGGGTGCCCTCGCGACCACCACCGCCGTCATGGGCGTGGGCTTGCCTGTTCCCGCCAGAGAGCCATACCAGGGCATCGGCGCGGGCCTGGTGGCCGCGTTCCGTCGTGCCGGGTACGCCGTTGTCGCCACCTCGCGCTCGATCCGCTCCTCCGACGAGTCCGACCTTCTCACCGTGCAGGGTGACATCGCAGAACTCGAGACCGCGCAGCGGGCGGTAGAAGCAGGCGCTCGATCGATTCGGGCGGATCGACAGCCTGATCAACAACGCTGGCAGCGATCGCCGAGCTTCGAGAAGTGACGGCGGTGACGGTGCTGTGACGGACCATGCTCATTGCTCGTAGTTTCATTGGACGCGCGCTCCCAGGTCCTGGCCTCAAGTCCCTATGAGATGCCCTTTCAAACACAGAGTCGGCCTCGCGCTTGTCCTACTAATGAGTCTTGTTGTACTGCTCGCCTGCGGGTCCGGCGGCGACGAGGCCCAGCAGACACCCGGGGAACTGTGGGGCCGCACGTTCATCTCCACGGCGGCCTCCGAGAACGGCGAACCGCGACCGCTCGCCCCTGACACGCGTATCGAGGTGACCTTCAATGAGCGAGAGGACCAGGGGGTCGTGGGATGGCAGGCGGGCTGCAACACCTTCGGGGCGGATGTGGAGATCACCGCCGACAGCCTCGTCGTCGGCGTGATCGCGGGTACCGAGATCGGATGTCTCGATGTCCTCCATGCGCAGGACGAGTGGCTAGCAGGCTTCTTTGGCTCCGATCCGCGATGGCGACTGAGCAATGACCGGCTCATACTCAGATCCGGTGAGACCGTGATCGAGCTGGAAGCGAGCCGCAGGTGACGACTGCTGCCTTCACACGGACGCTTCCTGGACTTCCGGGCCCTTCGGAACGGTGTCGCTTCGCATTGCGCCGGGCGATGTCGCCGGAGAACGTGCACCTCAATGCGAGGGCGCCCGGGTCGCTCGCATCGGCGCGGGCATCAGCGCAGAGCCGGCGATGACCAGGCAAAAGCCGGCCATCCGCGCGGCGATCTCGACCTCCCCAGCCCCGACGGGGTCGCGAAAGACCAGAATGCCGCCCATGATCGCGGTGAGGTTGGCCGCGACCGAGGTCAGCGCGATGACCTGGACACCCGGGCCGAGCTGCAAGCTGCCGGCCGAGGCATAGAAGGCGACCACCGAGGCCGCCAGGGCCGTCACCAACCACGGGCTGACGAGCTCGAGCACCCCCTCCTGAACGACGTCGGTCAAGTACTTGAGCGCGATGTCGGAGACGCCAAACAATGCCCCCGCGGCTACCCCGAGGAGCATGCCCTCCGCCGCAGCCCCGACGCCTAAGCGGCCGGAGAACGCGGCCAGCCCGGTGGCGAGGACAAGGATGGTGCATTCCACCGCGATCAACGCGGCCAGCGCATAGCCCGGGGGGTCGCCGGCGTGCGAACCCGAGGTGAGCCCGATGACCACAAGCCCGACAGCGGTGACTAGCAGGCCGATCCATTGCCGGCGTCCGAGGTGGAAGCCGAAGTAGCGTTCGGCGAGCACGGCGAGGAAGACCAGTCCCCCAGAAAGGACGGCCTGCACGATCGACAGCGGCGCCAACGCGAGCGCGCCGACGTGAAGCCCCCAGGCGCCGACCGCCACCACCAAACCCAGCGCGAACCACTTTGAGCGGAAGAGGTCGGCGGCGCTTCGCAACAGGTGCCGAACGCGCACGGGTGGCGCCTGGACTGCGCCCCGGTGCTTGAACAGGAACGCGACGTTCGTCGCGAGCGCGCACGCTAGTGCGAGGGCAAGTCCGATGATCACGGCGTGTCATTCTCGCCGAGCAGCAACAGGGTTTCTGCCCGGGCGATGTCGCAGGAGAACGTGGACGCCTGGACGAATATCGGGTTGCGGCCCGAGTGTGACCGGCGTACGGTCGGCCCATGTCCGAGTCAGCCCGGCTCGGAGGCCTTGCCGAGGCCGAGGGCCTCGGAGGGCTGACGAGGCGCCCAAGGCCCGCCTTTGGCCCGCGGCCAACGTGGCTGTTCAGCGGCGCACTCTCGCTGACGATCGCCTACGTTGCCCTCGCCGTCTATATCTCGGATCCGTGGAGGTCGGAGCTCGAAGCGGCGATCGGTCCGATCGCGGCCTGGCTGATTCCGACCCTGCTCGCCTACATCCCCGCTCTGATCATCGGGTTCCTCTCCTTCACGCTGATTCTGTCCCCCTACCGGTTTCCGCGCTTGCACCCACCGAGCGGCCGATGGCCCGAGGGCGAGTGGCCGCCGGTCACCTTGATGGTCGCGGCGTTGAACGAGGAGGAGGCGATCGCCCCGACGATCGAGCGGATCGCCAACCTCACCTATCCCGGACCGATCGAGGTCGTGCTGGCGGACAACAACTCGACCGACCGGACCGCGGAACTGGCCGAGCAGACCGCGCAGCGGCTCGGTCTTCACTACCGGCGGGTCTTTGAAAAGGAGATGGGCAAGTTCAAGGCCCTCAACGCGGCATTGGCCACTGTTAGCACCCCATTGGTGGTGAGCGTCGACGCCGACACCTACCTGCACCGCGACGCGCTCACCTACCTCATCTCCCGCGTCACCAGCCGTCCCCAGGGCCAGCGCGTCTGCGCCTGCGCCGGGGCGCTCGTGGTGGAAAACCAGACCGCCAACCTCCTCACTCGAATGCAGGGCTGGGACTACCGGCTCGGGATCAACGGCATCAAGCGGATGCAGTCGGCCTACAACAGCGCCCTCGTCGCCCAGGGCGCGTTCTCGGCCTACTGGACGGAGGACCTTCGCGCAGTCGGCGGCTGGCCGGACGCGATCGGCGAAGACATCGTGCTCACCTGGACTCTGCTGGACAAACGCGGCGTCGTTCAGTACGAGCCCACCGCGGTTGGCTTCACGCAGGTTCCCGAGCAGGTCCGCAGGTTCATGAAGCAGCGTTCGCGTTGGGCGCGGGGCATGGTCGAAGGGATCGAAGCCAACCCGCCCCAGCGCCAACCGCGCGTCCTGGCGAAGGCGGTAGCGGGGATCGACTACCTCGTGCCGTTGCTCGACATCGGCTACATCTTCTTCTGGGTGCCGGGGGTGATCCTGTTCATCTTCGGGTACCCCTTGCTGGTCTCGTGGTGGTCGATGCTGGTCATCCCGATCACCCTGCTGATCTATGGCCTCCTTCGCCACTGGCAGGAGCGCTGGGTGTTCAGCCGCCTCGCCATCAACATGGAGCCTGATCCGCGCGGGTTCCTCAGCTACCTGTTCGGCTACCAGGCGCTGACCTCAGCCGCCGCTCTTCGGGGCTACGCGCAGTCCCTGACCGGGGTCGCCCGTCGCTGGTGAACCTGATGCACGCCGAGCGCAGGTAAGAAACGCGCCCTCGAAGGCCGCTGAGCTGCGGGAGTAGGCCGGGGGTCATCAGACCTCGAAGGTCGCGATCCGCAGCGGGTCGCTGGAGTCCTTGAACCCGACCTCGTCGCGATCAGAGATCGCGCGAAGAGAAGCCCTCGAGGCGACGGCACCCCGATGGACGTTCAGCCCGCGTCCTCCGGTGGCGACAGCCGCCCCAGCGCAGCCTCGATCTCCTCCTGGCTCTTCTGGTCCAGGACCGGCTCGTTCTCGAGCCAGAACACGAAGGCGTGAAGCCAGAGCAGGCGAACGTCGATCGAAAGC
>DATMZR010000015.1 GCA_035573435.1 Solirubrobacterales bacterium | reverse complement strand
AGCTTCAGCTGCCGCCTCGACGCCGGCGGCTTTCACGATTGCACCTCGCCGTTGACGCTCTTCAACCTCCCGGACGGTTCGCATGTCTTCCAGGTCAGGGCAACGGATCGGGCCGGAAAGCACAGCGCCATCGTCTCCCGTGCCTGGACCGTCAAGGGCGCCATCGACCTCTCGATCACCGCCGGCCCTGCCCCCGGCTCCGCCACCAACGACCGCAGCCCAAGCTTCTCCTTCTCCTCCGCGGCCCCGGGGGCCAGTTTCAGCTGCCGCATGGAGGGCGATCCCTACGTTGCGTGCTCCTCGCCGTTCACGGCCAACACGCTCCCGGACGGCGACCACACGTTCAGCGTCAGGGCAACGGATGCAGACCACAACATCGCGGTCGACGCGCGCGACTTCACCGTCGACACCACCCCGCCCACGGTTACGGTTTCCTCGGGTCCCACGGACGGCGCGGCGATCAATGACACCACCCCCACCTTCCGGTTCTCCGCCACCGAGGCCGGCTCGAGCTTCCAGTGCAGCGCCGACGGTGGCGGCTTTTCGGCCTGTTCCGGCACACGCTCCGATACGTCCTCCTCGCCGCTTGCGGACGGCCAGCATGTCTTCCGAGTGCGGGCAATCGACGCCGCGGGGAACACGGGCCAACCGCTCCACACCGGGTTCACGGTCGACACCGTGGCACCCAGGGTGAAGATCGAGGGACCCCACGGCGTGCAGGTCGAGACGCCCAGAGCGTCGGCGATCTTCACTCTCAAGGCGTCCGAGGATGTCGACCGGCGCTGCCGGAGCGGCTCGAGGCGGTTCAACTCCTGTGCGGAGCGCTACCGGACCCCGGCGTTGAGCCGCAGCCCCCACATCCTTAAGGTCAAGGCCGTCGACCGCGCGGGCAACGTGGCCATCAAGCGCAAGTGGTTCACCCTGGCGAGCACGGGCCCACCCGGAACCCGACGCGCTTCCCATCGGTCGTGTCACGGCGCCCAGGCGACACTGGTCGGCACCTACCGCGGTGACCGGTTGACTGGTACGGAGGGCCGGGACGTGATCGTCGCCTTCGGCGGCAACGACACCGTCAACGCCCGGGGTGGCGATGACGTGATCTGCGCAAGGCATGGAGCCGACGAGGTCAACGGCGGGCGGGGTTCGGACTGGATTCGCGGGGGCCGCGGATCGGACGACCTACAGGGTGGCCCAGGGGGGGACACGACTCGGGGCGGCTTCGGCGTCGACGCCTGTGGGGGTGCGCCCGGCGATCGATCCTTCTTCTGTGAGTTGCTGAGCCTGGGCTGAGGGGGCGAAATCCCTACCGTCCGCCGGCCATCGCCGGAAGGATCACGACCCGGTCGCTGTCCGAAACGGGGGTTTCGAGCCCGTCCAGCACCCGAACGTCCTCGTCGTTGAGGTAGACGTTCACGTAGCGATTCAGCTCCCCGGTGCCCGCGAACAGCTGAGCCCGAGTGCCGGGATGGGCTTCGGCGACGGCGCGAAGCACGTCGCCCACGGTCGTTCCCGGCGCCGTCACCTCGGCATCGCCGCCGGTCTCGGCCCGGAGCACCGGTGGGATCATCACCGTTGGCACCGACCGAACCCTAGTGGGTGAGGCTAGGGATGAAGCGCATGCCCCGTGCAGAAGGCCTCGTAGTCAGGGAACTTTCCCATCTCGGATGCCGGAATCTGGGGCGCGTGCTCGCCGCAGATCGGGCAGTCGGGGTCTCGATTCACCCTCAGCTCGGTGAACCGGGTGGCGAGCGAGTCGTAGAGCAAGAGTCGGCCGACCAGCGGCTCGCCGATGCCGGCGACGAGCTTGATCACCTCGTTCGCCTGCAACAGGCCCATGACTCCGGCCATCACCCCGAGCACCCCCGCGGCGCCGCAGCTCGGCGCCATCTCGGGCGGTGGCGGGACTGGGTAGAGGCAGCGGTAGCAGGGCCCCTCATACGGGACGAAGGTGGAGATCTGTCCATCGAACGCGAGGATCGAGGCCGAGACGACCGGCTTGCGCAGCCGCACCGAGGCGTCGTTGAGCAGGTACCGGGTGGGGAAGTTGTCGGCGCCGTCGACGATCACGTCGTAGTCCCCGATGATCTCGAGGATGTTGCCGGCGTCGAGGCGGGTGTTGTGCTCGACGACCTCGACGTCGGGGTTCAGCGCCTGGATCGAAAGCCGCGCCGATTCGGTCTTCGGCATCCCGACGCGCTCCGTGTTGTGGATCACCTGGCGCTGGAGATTGGACTCGTCGACGACGTCGTCGTCGACGATTCCCAGGGTCCCGATTCCGGCCGCCGCCAGGTAGAAGGCGGTCGGCGCGCCCAGGCCTCCGGCGCCGATCAGGAGCACCTTCGAGTTCAACAGCTTCAGCTGGCCCTCGACCCCGACCTCGGGAAGCATGGTGTGTCGCGAGTAACGCATCCGCTGCTCGGGCGTCAGGCCCTCCGGGGCGATCACCGGCAGTCCCTGCTGGGTCCATTCCTGGATTCCGCCTGCTACCGACGCCACGTTCTGGTAGCCGAGCTCGTGCTTCAGCAGATCGGCCGCTCGCGCCGAGCGGTTGCCGCTCGCGCAGTACAGGACCACTCGCGCAGACCGGTCCGGCACCAGCTCGGGGATCCGCTCGCGGACGGAAGCCGGGGGCACCAGGTGGGCCCCCTGGAGGTGCCCCTGGTCCCACTCGTGGGGCTCGCGCGTGTCGATGAGGAACGCGTCGCCGTCCTCGATCTCTTCCTGGGCCCTCCCGGGATCGATCTCATCGATCCTGCTCTTGACCTGTTCTATGGGCTCCGTCGCGGTGGCCATCAGCCCTATTCTCCCGAATCTCGACTGGGTTTCAAGGCTTTACAAAGTATAGCGGCGCCGTAGCACCCGGTCGCCTCAGCAGACTCAGGGCGCTGGCGCGTTTGTGGCGCTATGCGCCATAAAGTCGCCAAACCTAGAATTTGAGCGTGCGTGCATCTGTGCGCAGGGCAACGGCCTCGGTGCTGGACGCGCTGGATCAGATCCGAGGTCATGACGACCAGGGGCTCCCGAGCCGGCGAATGATGCTGTCCGTGGGGCCGCAATGGAGCAAGGCGGATTTCGTCCATGAAGGGACCAGGATGATGCGCCTGCTCGTGGAGCTCGGGGGCCTACGCCCCGAGCATGACGTTCTCGACGTGGGCTGTGGCGTCGGTCGAATCGCCATCCCACTCACGGGCTCGCTCACCGCTCGATACGAGGGCTTCGACGTCCTTCCTGAGTCGGTTCGCTGGTGCCAGGAGAACATCACGACGCGACACCCACGGTTTCGGTTTCGTCTCGCGGACATCAAGAACGGCCACTACAACCCCACGGGCGAGCTCAGCGCGAGTGACTTCCGGTTCCCCTATGACGACGAAAGCTTCGACTTCGTCTTCCACACCTCCGTCTTCACACACCTGCTTCCGGAGGCCGCCGAGAACTACGCGCGCGAGACGGCGCGCGTGCTTCGTCGCCCGGGAACCTGCTTCGCGACCTTCTACCTGCTCAGCGACGAACGCTCGCGATTGGCTGATGAGGGACGTCTTCCGATCAGATTCCGCAGCAGGCGTCCCCAGTACTGGGCCTCCAGGGACGGCGACCCTGAGGCGGCCGTCGCCTACTGGGAGAAGGCCGCGACCGCCATGTTCGAACGGGCCGGCCTCTCGCCCACCGTCCACCGTGGGAGGTGGGCCGGTGACGCCGGCAGCGACGGATGGCAGGACACGATCGTCGCCCGGGTCAGTAAAGCTGCTGACAGGTAGCCGGGTTACCCGAGGGCCGGCCGCATCTGACGGAGGCGGCGAACGCGCTCCTCGATCGGCGGGTGCGTGGAGAACAGGCTCGCGATCCCACCGCCCGAGAACGGCTTCACGATGTAGAGGGGCTCGGCGGCCTGGTTCACCTGCATCGGGATCGCCTTCGCGCCCTCTTCGAGCCGGAGCAGCGCGGAAGCCAGTGACTCGGGATTGCCGCAGATCTCCGCGCCGGTCGCATCGGCCGCGTACTCGCGCTGGCGCGAGACCGCGAGCTGGATCAGGGACGCCGCAATCGGAGCCAGCAGCACCAGCGCCAGCGAGGCGACAACGCTGAGCGGCGACTCGTCGTCGCCTCCGAACCAGAGCATCATGTATGCGATCCAGGTGATCGCGCCGCCGACGGTGGCGGCGACCGACTGCACCAGGATGTCGCGGTGTCGGATGTGGGCGAGCTCATGGGAGATCACTCCTCGCAGCTCATCCTCGGAGAGCAGTTTCATGATTCCGCTGGTGACGGCGACGGCGGCCTTGTTGGGGCTGCGCCCGGTGGCGAAGGCGTTCGGCTGATCCTGCGGGATCACGTAGATGCTGGGCATCGGAAGGTCGGCACGGGTGGTCAGCTCCCGCACGATGCTGTAGAGCCCGGGGGCATCGTTTTCGGACACCGGCTTCGCGCCCGCCATCCTGAGGGCGATGCGGTCGCTGAACCAGTAGGAGAAGAAGTTGATCAGCGCCCCGATCACGAGGAAGGCGAGCGCGGTGCTCGGGCCGCCGATCGCGAAACCGATCACGACCAGGATGCCTGTGAGCGTGGCGAGCAGGATCGTCGTCCGGAGACCGGCGGCGAACGTGGATCTGCGTGTGGTCGTCATCTGTTCGGGGCCCTCCTAGGCGAAATCGAACGGTCGTCCAATACTGCCATAACGCCTGCCGGGCGCCATGGGGGCTGGCCCCTATTGCACTAGGGGTTCGCCCCCAAGGCATCAAGCGACGCGAGGACATATAAGGAGGAGCGGTCCCGGTCAGCCGCTTGGCATCGCCGCCGGCTCGGACCTCCCGGTGGCGCCGGTTCCACCGGCTCTCGATTGCCCGGAGCTCGCCCGCCCATCGAGAGCCTGAACGGTCAGATAGGCGACAACAACCCCCACGATGACCAGAGGTCCCGAGCCCAAACCCGTATGCACCGTGAAGAGCGTGGCGAGCACGACCGCGGATAGCGGCAATCTCAGCACGGCGACGACCGCGGCGCCCAAGCCCACCGCAACCGCGG
Organism: Solirubrobacterales bacterium; assembly: GCA_035573435.1. Classification (GTDB taxonomy): domain Bacteria; phylum Actinomycetota; class Thermoleophilia; order Solirubrobacterales; family 70-9; genus AC-56. Next base: position 20,488 of record DATMZR010000015.1, on the reverse strand, counting down.
GCGTCAGCTCGAATCCGGGCAGCTCGGCCGCCATCAGGCCACCGGCCGCGCCGAGGAACATCGCGGGGAAGGTCGGGCCGCCGCGGAAGGTGCCGACGGAGACGCCGTAGGCGAGGCCCTTGAAGGCGACTAGCAGCGCGAGCGCCGACAGCGACCAGGCGCCGGGGTCCGCAACCAATGGGCCGATGGCGCTCTGACCCGAGAACAGCACCTGGTTTGCACCGTGGTCGGTCGACTTGGTAAACGCGATCGCGAGCCCGGCGACGAGCAATCCGGCAGCCGGGAGGAAGACGAACGGTCGCGGCGTCGCGATGCGCTGGGCCTCTCGGCCGAGGCGAAAGATCAGGAAGGTGACCACGGCGATCACGGCCGCGAACGGGATCGTCCAGAGGAAGTCGACCAGATCAGGTCGCGCAAAGGCCGGCAGGTTCAGCGGGCTGAGCGAGATGTCACTCGTGCTGAGCCCCGTCAACGACCCCATCCCGATCGAGACCAGCGACCCGATCCCGGCGGCGAGGAGGCCCGGGATCAGGACCAGCGGCATGCGCGGCCCCCCCAGCCCCGCCGCCTCGATCAGGATCACCGCCGCGATGAGCGGAGAGCCGAAGAGGAACGACACTGCCGCGAAGGTGCCCGAACTGGCGAGCAGCATGCCCAGCTGCGGTGGCGCGTCTCGGCGGATCGACCTGAGGGTGAGAAAGCCGAGGCCACCGCCCAGGGCGATCAGGGGTGCCTCCGGCCCGACCACGAGGCCGAGGCCGATCGAGGCGACGGCCGCGAGCAGCACGCCGGGGAGGTCGATGGGCTGTGTGGGCGAGGCGGCGAGGCCCTCGGCAGGGACATGCCCCCCGTTGCCCGGCAGTCGGGCGATGGCAAACGCCGCCACCAGACCGGCGAAGGCGAGCACCGGGAGATACCACCACAAGGGTGGGCCGTGGTCGAAGCCGAGATCCTTGGGGATGTCGGTGAACACCCACTGCTGCATGTAGAAGATGAGCTCCAGGAAGCACCACGCCGCCACGGAGGCGACCACCCCCACAACGGCCGCGAGCACGAGCACGGTCGCGAACGCCCTGCTGCGCAGGGTGAACTCGGGATTCTCGACGTTCTCTTCCGACACCGCCCGTGCAGTATCTCGCCCAGGCCGCTGCTTTCCGTGCAAACCGGGACTACTGCTTCTCGTCCGAAGCGGCGGTTTCTTCGCGGGCCGTCGTGCCCTACTCCGACAGCTCGGCGGCTTCGATCGACGTCATCGCTTCTCGTTTGTCGGGGTGGAACTCGATCCGGACGATCCGCCCGTGGCGCAGCTTGTAGGCAACGGTCCACACCTGCGAAACCTGGACGCCACTGGTTCGCCCCCGACCACCGGACCGGACCACCACTATCACCCAATCTCCGACGTCGATCAGCTCTTGCGGCTCCTCGCACCAGTAGTCGTCAAACGAGGAAACGAAGCCAGTAATCGAGGCAACGACTGCCTCCCGCCCGCTCACGAGCCCTGTCTCCATGTTGGCTCGTGGGTCCGACCACAGCTCGACGGCATCGTCCAACGCCGCGGTCGACGTTTCGTAGTCCTGTCGGACATATGCAAGCCACAGGCGCCGCACGACCTCGACGTTCTCCTGCGACATCGCCTACCCCGGGAGTGCGTGGGCTTCGCGACTAGCGGCTTGCTTTCGACGCAGCCGATAAAAGCGCTCGTCGAACTTGAAGAGCTTTGCGATCGGGTCGGGCTCCGTGTCCGCAACCTCGATGTCCGTGATCTCCCACTCGGGAAATGCGGCCTCCACTTCGCTCTGGCTCGCTCCCCGAGGCAACGGACCTCGGCGGCGAGGGGCAAATACGTCGAGCAGCACGGTGGCATCGTGTGCAGCGACGGCGCTGACCTCGCGGGCCATCGCCGCGCGCTGATCAGCGGCGAGCCCGTGGAAGGTTCCCGTGTCCAGGATCAGCCGGAAACCGCTGCCGACATCGGTGTCTTGAAGGTTGGTCACGTCGCCCTCCACCAGCCGCATGTCAACGCCGGCCTCCCGTACCCGCTCACGGCCACGGTCCAGCGCTTTGTCCACCAGGTCTACGCCGGTCACCTGCCAGCCGCGCTCGGCCAGCTTGATGCCCCAGACGGCGCTTCCGCAGCCCAGGTCAAGCGCGCGCCCGTAAGGCGGCTGGCGTCCGCTCTCCTCGCGCTCGAACAGCTCGGCGAGCTTGTTTGCGAACGGTGGATGCTCGGCGAGGTCCTCCCAGGGGTGGAAACCGAGTCGGTAGAACAACCGGTAGGGAACGCCCATCCTGTCCTCCTCGAAGCTTGACCGCCAGGCCCTAGAGCTTGCCCTTGTGGCGGGCGACGTGCGTCTGGGTTCGCTCCCAGCCCATACCACGCGCCCAACCGGGGCCGCTGCCGCGTGTATCCGCGGTGTCGAAGCGCAGGCCCGCAACCTTCATGAACGCGTGACCGGAGTTGGCGTAGACAGTGATCCACCGGCCACGCCCGTGCCGTCCCCAACGCATCAGGCCCGTCGGAGGCTTTGCCCGGTTTATGAGATCCCCACCGTGGAGGGCGAAGCTGACGGCGCTCGAGCAGTCATAGCAGGGTGACTTCCAGTGCGCGTAGCCGCCGCTGCAATAGCCGTGGCCCTTGGCAATCTCGTTGGCGGCGTCTATGACGCGCTTGACCCGTCCTGGCGCTGACTTCGGCGCGACCGCCTTGCCGTTAACGAGCTTCGCCTTTGAGCCCTGGACCGTCGGGGCTGGCAGGCCGGTGCCGCCACTCCCAGCGACTGCGGGGCGACTCAGGATCGCGAGCGCGGTCACGCAAGCGAGCGCGAGAGTGGCGGATAACCGCAGGCACACCATCCGAGACGGGTTCGAGAACATTGCGAGCGCTCTCCTTCGTCGGCCTACGGGGTTAGCTGTCGGGCTCGCGCCTAAGAAGTGGCGCTACGGACGAGTCCGTCCGATTCGCCCCCGGGGAGGACTTTCGACGCCCTCCCTTTGGTTCCCCCGCTCCGCCGCGGCTGGGCCGCCTCGGATTAGGCAGGTCAATGAGCGCCGGCAGTATAGCCAGAGCGATGGACTTCGCGCGATCGACCCAAAGGTCGCCGGCGGCGGTCGACGCTACGCGAACAGCGAGACGAAAAAGATCGCGCACGCTCCCGCGAGGGTCAACGGTACGGCTTGGCGTCCGGGGAGGGCACGTGCCTTGGGCAGGAGCTCGGTGGCAGCTGCGTAGATGAAAAAGCCCGAGAAAAACCCGAGCGCGACCGGGAAGACCGCATCGGGGACAGGCAAAGCCAAGGCCACTGTCGCCCCGCACAGCGGCGCCAGCGCATCGGCCAACAGGAACTTCCACGAGCGGCGCGTGGGATGTCCGTGGGCGACCAGATAGGAGACCGTGTTAAGGCCGTCCGAGAAGTCGTGGCCGATCACCGCCGCCGCCACCAGAAGGCCAACCCCAGCGTCGATCTGAAACCCGAGTCCGATCGCGAGGCCGTCAAAGAAGCTGTGGACGACGAATCCCAACGCACCCGCCAGCCCCGCCGGATCGGGGCCGTCCCGGTGCCCGAAGCGATGCACATAGCGGTCGACGGCATGAAAGACGAGATATCCGGCCAATACGGCGCCGATTGGCACCCGTGCGGAGATACCAAGCTCGCCCGCCTGCTCAACAGCCTCAGGAAGCAGATCGAAGAGGGCGGCGCCGAGGACCACGCCGCCGGCGAGCGCCATCAGCAGTTCGATCCTTCTCGGCCACCGAATCGCGCAGACCCCGCCGAACATAGTGGAGAAAAAGGTGACGCTCGCCGAGAGCATCGCCAGCGCCATTTACGCCTCCGCCTTGCAGGAGGGACAACGGCCTGAGAGCAACAGGTGGTGCCCGGTGATGGAGAACCCGGTTTTCCGCTCGACGGCGGGAACAGCGCGGTCGACCAGGCACCCAGAGACGGCGCTCACCGTCCCGCACCCCTCGCAGAGAAGGTGCTCGTGATGCTCACCGCTTGCCTCGAACCGGGTCTTGCCGTCCCCAAGCTGGACCTCGTTCACCGAGCCTTCGGCGACCATCCGCCGAAGCGCCCGGTAGACGGAAGAAAAGTCGGCATTGACTCCGCGCTTCCTCAACGAGGCGGTCAGGTCCTTGATCGACCAGTCGTGTCGATCACCCCGCCGGAGAAGCTTGGCCAGGGCTGGCTCGATATGACTGGGACGGGCGATGGCGAGCAAGCTAGCAGTTACGCAAGACACTTGCATAACCGCGCCTGGCTCGGCCAAAAGCAGGCCAAATGGCTGACGCCCAAGCGGCTGCGCTGGATTACGGCTGGCCTGTTGACGGTCGCGGTGTTGGTCTCCGGCACGCTTAGCGGCTCCAGCTAGCGCGACGCCACGTCTCCTGCGACATCGCTACTCCGAGAGCCCGCCAACCTCGCGCCACATCGCCGCCACGGTGCGCTCTCCGTCCGGGGTTGTGAACTCCCCCACCTGCCTGAAGCCGAGGCGTTCGTAGCGAGCGTTGTTGCCCGGATTGCTCGATTCCAGGAACGCCGGTACCCCTTCCGCGTCGATGCGCTCGAGGTTTTGCACCAAGAGTGCCATCCCGAGCCCTTTGCCCCGATGATCGGGATGCGTTCCGAGAAGGCTCAGGTAGTAGTGCGGCTGTTCCCTCGGATGGGCGTCCTCGAAGCGTTCCAAGAGCTCCATAACCTCGTCGCATCGCGCTCCGATCAGGTTGCGAATCAGGGGTTCTGCTCGCTCCTCTTCTTCCTCGGTCAGCTCGACACCGTCAGGCGGAATCCAGACCGACGCCGCTTCGTACTTCCCTGTGATCCACACCCAGGGATAGCGGAGCGCACTCCCAACGCAAAACCGCCACCACACGGCCAGGTCCTCGCGATCAGGGAACGCCCAGCTCCACAGCGGATCGGTTGCGAACGCCGCCGTCAGGGTAGTCGTGAGCCCATCGAGGTCGGATGTGGCGGCGGTGCGGGGCTCCTGCGACATCGCCCGCGCAGTATCGCGCGAGTGATCCCGCCACTCGCTTCGGGGCCGGCTACCGGTGAAAGGTCACAGAGCGGCGCACTGATCAACCTTCCGGCCACTCACGACGTTCGGCAGCCCTTCCGAATCACCCACGTGCGGTGCAGGCGAGTTGCCGTGGCAGACGAGACTGCCCTTGATCGTGTTGGTGACGTACTCGTTCGCATCTGGATCGTCCATCACGTTGTTGCTGAGCCTCACCGTGCCGCGAACCTTGTTGCGGATGAAGCCGAGCCAGAATCCCGAGTAGCCGTTGATCGTCGCTCCACCGCGGATGACGTTGTCCTCGACCGTCGAGAAGAACCCGTTGCCGCCACGCATCTTCACGCCGCCTTTGATGTGGGCGAAGTGGACCTGCAAAGAAGCTGGAGCATTCGCGCGAATCCCGCCGCGGATCTTGCCGGTATCCGTGAGGCCCCCCTCGCTGGGGTCGGCACCAAGGATGAACGTCGCGCCCTCGCCGACCCTGACGCCGCCACGGACATTGATGTTCGCCTCAGTCCCGTCGCAGGTGGCGCCTGCGGGCACGATCAGCTTGTGGTACGTGCTTGAGGCGAGTGTGCCCGTGCACGTGGAGCTCGAGTGTGCGGCGAGAGCGGGAGACACTCCGGCGGCGAGCGCTGTGGCGCTGAGCGCCCCCACCATCAGCAGTCCGATCTTGCGCATGCGTTTCCTCTCAGCGTCGGTCCCGATTGGCAACCAGGAGGTTCTACCACCCAAAAGCCAGGCTGCCACAGGGTCCGCGCGCTTTCGGCTAGTGCATTTGGGGAGTAGGCAGCGTGACAAACGTTCACCTCCGCCTACTCCGAGAGCCCCGTGGCTTCGAGCGCCTCGACCTTCCCGGCATAGAAGCGAATGCGTACGGCCTTTCCATCGCGCAGCGTCCAGACCCCAGCGGTGGGCCGCTCCACCTCGATTCCGCTCCCCTTGCCTCTGCCGAACTCACGAAGCACGACGACGACCTCGTCCGCTCCGAGGTCGATCACTTCATCGATCTCCTGCCGGTAGTCCTCCCACGTGCCCAGCCAGATTCGGAACGCCTCCCGGACTCCGTCATGGCCGAGATAGACCTTTCCGTCCGGGAAGTGGGTCAGGTCGTACTCGATACGCGGGTCAAGCGCGTCCGTCGCTGCGTCAAAGTCCCCTCGCTGAAAGGCATCAAGACAGCGCCGCACCACTTCCACGTTCTCCTGCGACATCGCCGGCGCAGTATCTCGCTACTCCCGCAGCCCGGCGGCTTCGAGGGCCTCCCGCTCGTCGAGCACGAAATCCATTCGCACGATCTTTGCTGCCCGGAAGGTGAACAACACGAAGGATGGCGTCTCGGTTTGGACGCCGCTCACCTTCCCCGTGCCCCGCTGGATCACACCGGCGAGGACCGTGTCCCCGACCGCCTGCACGTTCTTCCCTTCGATTGCGTAGCGCTCCCACTGCGCGAGGAAGCGACCCATGTAGTCCCGGATGCCATCCGGACCCAGGAACACCCCATGCTCCGGGAAGGAGGGTCGAACGACAAGCACGATGTGAGGGTCGAAATCACCGATGGCGGCGCCGAGATCCCCTGCGGCCCACCCCGCGAGGATGCGCTCGACGGCTTTCACCTTCTCCTGCGACATCGCCTACTGCGAAAGGCCAGCGGCTTCGAGGGCTTCGTCGAGATCGTTGTAGGTGGCGACGAAGACGATCTTTCCAGCACGGATCTTCCACAGCCAACCGGAGCGGGTGGGACCCGGCAGCTCAATGCCGTCGCGACCAACAAAACGCGCCTTCTGGCGTGTGACTAGCACGCCCTCGTCGGCTTCGATGAACTCGCTGATCTCGATGTGCACGCTCTGCCAGGCCTCAGTGAGCATCTGGAACGCACGCTTGACCTGATCCGGACCCTGATGAACCCCGCGCCATTCCCCCGAATTCATCGAGTTGTCGAGCACGATGTCCGGCGCGCCATGTTTCAGCGTCTCGTCCCAATCTCCTCGGTTCCAAGCGTCCATTGCGGCCCGCACGATCTCCACGTTCTCCTGCGACATTCGTCTACTCCGAAAGCCCGGCGGCTTCGAGGGCCTCGGCTCGCTCTTGGAACATCCGAAGGCAAGTGAACTGCCCGTTTTCGAGTGTGAACACCCACGTGCTGCTCGCGCTCACTTCGATTCCTTCGCGCCCCCGAAAGTGAGTGGTATTCGAGACCACGACTTCGGAGCCCGCATCAGTGAAGCCGTGCGTCTCAATTTGGGCCTCCTCAAACATGAAGAAGAACTCGTTCCACAAGGTCTCGATCTCACCAGGACCGCGATAGACCCCCTTGAGCGGACCTCGGGCGCGCGACCAGTCAATTTCCGCATCGGAGCTAAACAAGGCCAACCACGTCGTCAGGTCGCGCCGGTTCCACGTTTCGATCCCGCGCTGCACGACCTCCACGTTCTCCTTCGACATCGCCCGCGCAGTATCTCGCGGTGCTGAACGTGTCGCTTTCGATGCAAAGCGATAGGGCGTCTCGGCTAATGGGGCCCCGCACGCCCCGGAATCGCCGTCCGCGGCTCCCGCGCCGGGCGCCAGCCGTCGATACTTAGGGGTGACGATGCGTCGCACGAACCTCCTCACCCAGGTGCTCGTGGCAAACCTGCTGCTGATCGTCGCCGCGGTGGCAGCGGCCGGAATTGCCGGCAATCCCAGCTTCGACCTCGGCGAGCGGCCCGAGTTGGCTTTGGTGCTCGGGCTGGCCGTCGCCCTGACGATCCTCGTCAACGTGGTTGTGCTCCAGTGGCGGTTCCGCCCCCTCGAGCGGCTGGTGGACGAGATGGAGAAAACCGACCTGTCGCGCCCCCGTGCCAATCTGCGGCCATCGGCCGACGGACGCTCCGATCCCCGGGAAGTTGCCAGGCTCGAGCTCGCGTTTCGCCGCATGCTCGACCGCTTGGAGACCGAGCGCCGGCGAATCTCGAGCGCCGCGCTCGCGGCCCAGGAGGAGGAGCGGGCTCGCGTCGCCCGCGACCTCCACGATGAGGTCAACCAATCGCTGACCGCCATTCTGCTCCGGCTGGAGGCGGCACGCGTCAAGGCGCCGGTCGACCTGGCCGCCGAGCTCGCGGACACCAAGGCCCTCGCCAACCAGGCGATGGAGGAGCTTCTGATGCTGGCGCGGCAGCTCCGGCCGACGGCGCTCGACGATCTCGGGCTCAAGGCGGCACTCGCCGGCCATGTCGATGAGCTGGAGCGGCAGGGAGGGATCGAGGCCAGCTTCGAGGCGCAGGGCGACTTCTCCGATCTGCCCGCCGAGATACAGCTCGTCGTCTACCGGGTGGCCCAGGAGGCGCTCTCGAACGCCGCCCGTCACTCAGGGGCCGAGACAGTCAAGGTCGTTCTGAGGCATGAGGGCAAGCGGGTGGAGCTGACGGTCGGCGACGACGGTTCCGGCTTCACCTTCGACCAAGCGGCTCGCGGACTCGGGATCACGGGGATGCGCGAGCGTGCCCTGCTGGTCGGGGGTGAGGTCGAAGTGGAGTCCCGACCGAACGTCGGCACGCGCGTGAGGCTCAGGGTGCCGTTGCAGGCGGCCGATACAGAGGCGAGGCCATGGAACACCCAGCAAACAGCGAAGCCATGAAGGTGCTGATCGCAGACGACCACGGCATCGTGCGCTCCGGCGTGCGCATGCTGCTGGAGCGCCAGATGGACATCGAGGTGATCGGCGAGGCGGCCGACGGCGCCCAGGCCCGGGACATTGCGATCCGCGAGCGACCCGACCTGGCGATCCTCGACGTCAAGATGCCGAAGCTCACGGGGCTCCAGGCGACCCGGGAGATCCGTGCCCAGGCGCCCGACGTGGCGGTGCTGATCCTGTCGATGTACGACGACGAGCGCTACCTGTTCGAGGCGCTCAAAGCCGGCGCCTCCGGCTACGTCCTCAAGGCGCAAGCGGACTCGGACCTGCTGGAGGCGGTGCGGGCGGTCGAGCGCGGCGAGCCGTTTCTCACCCCGGAGGCACAGCGGGCCCTGATCCAGGACGTGCTGGGCGAGAGCGCCTCCCGCGAGGAGGAGCTGACCCCGCGCGAGCAGGAGGTGGTGAAGCTGGTGGCCGAGGCCCACACCAACAAGGAGATCGCCGAGATCCTGCATCTGTCCGAGAAGACGGTCGAGAACCACCGCTCCAACGCGATGCGAAAGCTCGGCATGCGAGACCGCGTGGAGCTGGTGCGCTACGCGATCCGCAGGGGCCTGATCGAGCCCTAGGAACCAATCGGCCGACCGACCGATACCGTCCATCCGATGGCAAGGATGGGCGACGCGCTCGCGGAACGAGCCACTACGAGCCATGGAGCCGAGCTCGACATCCGCCCGGTCCGGCCCGACGACAAGCGGCTGATCGCAGAGGCCATCGAGCGACTCAGCCCCGAGAGCCGGTACCGACGCTTCTTCAGGCCTCTCGATCGCCTCTCGGCACGCGACCTCGTCTATCTGACGGAGATCGACCACACCGACCACGAGGCGCTGGCCGCAATCGACCCGGAAAGCGGGAGCCTGGTGGGCGTTGCGCGCTACGTCCGAGGCGCCGAGCCCCATCTGGCCGAGGTCTCGGTGGTGGTCGGCGATCCCTGGCAGCGCCGCGGCGTGGCCACCGCCCTGCTGGAGCGCCTCGTCGAGCGAGCGCGCGAGGAGGGAATCACGCACTTCGTTGCCCTGGTCATGGACGAGAACATCGACGCGATCCGGCTGTTCGAGCACCGGGCGCCCGGGCAGGGACGCCCGCGCCGTAGCGCGTCAGGCCATCTGGAGCTGCTTATCGAGCTCCCGGAGCCCGGCGGCCTGCGGGGCTCGACCCTGGCCCGGGTGCTGCGGGCCACGGCCCATGGCGCCGTCACCGTCAACCCATATCGGGTGACGCGCGATGCCATCCGCCGGCTCCGAGGCGACTAGAGCTCGCCGTGCGCCCCCGGGCCGGCGGCCCTTATCCGACCTGTGAGGTAGGATTTCGGTGAAATGCTGTTTTCGACCAAAGCGGAGTACGGCGTGCGGTTGATGGTCGAGCTTGGCCGGCGTGCCGGCGACGGGCTCGCCGACGAGGCCGATCCGGTCGCGCTCAGCTCGGTTGCCGAGGCTGAGACCCTCCCCCTCTCCTACCTCGAGCACCTGGTCGCCAAGCTGCGCCAGGCGGACCTGGTGAGCTCGGTTCGCGGCGCCCACGGCGGCTACCGACTGGCGCGGCCCGCGTCGCAGATCCAGATGCTCGACGTGGTGCAGGCGCTGGAGGGGCCGATCGCGCCCATGGAGTGCTTCCACGAGGTCCCTGAGGGACGGGTGCTCTGTTCGCATGAAGTGGACGGCGATCGCGCTTGCGCGACGAAGCTGCTGTGGACCCGCGTTCATGGCGGGATCACAAAGGCGCTCGCGGGCACCACGCTCGCCGACTTGGTCGAGTTCGCCGACGAGCACGCCGCAAGGGAACCCGTGGCCGGCTGAGCCGCCCAGGGTTCCAATCCCGCCAACCACGACAACGAGGACGAATGGCTGATCTGGAGATACGCAACCTGCATGTGAACGCCGAGGGCAAGCAGATCCTCAAGGGGCTCAATCTCGAGGTGTCCGCGGGCCAGATCCACGCGCTGATGGGCCCGAACGGCTCAGGCAAGTCAACGCTTGCCAACGCGATCATGGGTCACCCGGCGCTGGAGGTGACCGAGGGCGAGATCCGGTTGCGGGGCGAGGAGATCACCGAATCCGCCCCTGAGGACCGCGCTCGCGGCGGGCTGTTCATGGCTTTCCAGTACCCGGTCGCGATTCCCGGTGTGACGGTCGCCAAGTACCTGCGGATGGCCGTGAACGCCCAGCGCGAGGTACGGGGCGAGAGCGAGATCAAGCTGAAGGACTTCCGCAAGCAGACCGAGGCGGCGATGGAGCTGATGGACATCCCCCGGGAGTTTTCGAGCCGTTACCTGAACGACGGGTTCTCGGGCGGCGAGAAGAAGCGGATGGAGATCCTCCAGCTGGCGATGCTGAGACCCCAGCTCGCCGTCCTCGACGAGACGGACTCCGGCCTCGACATCGACGCCCTGCGCACCGTGGCCGAGGGCGTCTCCAAGTTCGCTGGGCCCGAGATGGGGATCCTGATCATCACCCACTACCAGCGCATCCTTCACCTGGTGCAGCCCGACTTCGTGCACGTGATGTACGACGGACGGATCGTCAAGGAGGGCGGCCCCGAGCTGGTCGGACTGCTCGAGGAGCGCGGGTATGGCTGGATTCGCGAGGAGGTCGAGGCGGCGGCGGCGTAGCCGTCGCACGGAGGATGGAGACGACCACCGCGACAGCAGCGCGGGCGGCACCCGTCATGCCCCCTCCCGTGGAGGAGATCCGCGGTCAGTTCCCGCTGCTCGCCCGGGAGCAGGACGGCAAGTCGCTCGCCTACCTCGACAACGGCGCCACGTCGCAGAAACCGCTGGCCGTCATCGAGGCGCTGGACCGCTTCTGGCGTTCCCAGAACGCGAACGTCCACCGCGGCGTCTACCGCCTCTCCGAGGAGGCGACGGAGGCCTATGAGCGCTCGCGGCTGGTGGTCGCCGCCCGCCTCGGCGCCGACCGTCGCGAGGTCGTCTTCGTCCGCAACGCAACCGAGGCGCTCAACCTGGTGGCCTATTCCTGGGGCCGGGCGAACATCACGCAGGGCGACCGAATCCTGCTCACCGAGATGGAGCACCACTCGAACATCGTGCCCTGGTACCAGCTCGCCTCCGAGCGTGGCGCCGAGCTCGACTGGGCGCCGGTCACCGACGAGGGCCGGCTCGATCTGGAGGCGTTCGGAGGCCTGCTCGAGCGACAGCCGCGGGTGGTCGCCGTCGCGCACATCTCGAACGTGCTCGGCACGATCAACCCGATCGCCGAGATCGCGCGCCTCGCGCACGACGCCGGGGCGCTGGTGGTCGTCGACGGCGCTCAGGCGGGCCCCAAGCTGCCCCTCGACATGGCCGAGCTGGGGGCTGACTTCTACGCGCTCACCGCGCACAAGATGTACGGGCCGACGGGGATCGGGGCGCTCTACGGCCGGCGCGAGCTGCTCGAGGAGATGCCGCCGTTCATCGGCGGCGGCTCGATGATTCGCCAGGTGCGGCGGGACGAGATCACCTGGGCCGAGCTGCCGGCGAAGTTCGAGGGCGGCACTCCGGCGATCGGCGAGGCGATCGGCTACGCGGCCGCCGTCCAGTGGCTGGACGCGATCGGCCTCGAGGCCGCCCACGCCCACGAGGCTCAGCTCGGCGCCTATGCGCTGGAGCGCGTGGCGGAGGTTCCCGGGCTACGGGTATTTGGTCCGCCGGCGGGCGACGACAGGGCTGGGATCGTCTCCTTCGTCCTCGACGGCGTCCACGCCCATGACATCTCGGAGATCCTCGACCGCCACGCAGTCTGCGTCCGCGCCGGTCACCACTGCGCCCAGATCCTCATGGACCGCCTTGGGGTGCCCGCGACCGCCCGCGCCAGCCTGGCCGTCTACAACACTCGCCAGGAGGTCGATCGGCTGGTGGACGCACTCCACGACGTACGCCGCGTGTTCGAGCTCGACTAGAGGCTGCCGCGATGGACGACCTGTATCGAGAGCAGATCCTCGAGCACTACAAGCGCCCCCACAACTTCGGCCGCCTCGAGCGCTACGACCTGGAATTCGAGGACTCGAACCCGTTCTGCGGGGACGAGCAGCACGTGTTCATCAGGCTGGATGACGACGACCGCGTGGCCGAGGTCGCCTTCGAGGGCAAGGGCTGTGCGATCTCGACCGCCGCCACCTCGATGCTCACCGACGAGCTTCAAGGCATGAGCCGCGAGGAGCTGCTGAAGCTGCCGAAAAACTTCGTCCTCGACCTGCTCGGGATCGACATCTCGGCCACCCGGATCAAGTGCGCCCTTCTCGGCCTCAAGGTGGTCAAGGGCGCCAGCCTCGGGCAGCCTGCCGACTGGGAGGACGAGGGCGAGCGGGGCGAACCGACCGAGGCAGCGCGTTCGGGAATCTGAACCCCTGGTGCCCGGACCCTCCTCCGCCTCCGGCGCCGCTAAAATCCGACTTCGGAAGTAGGATTAACGTGATGACGAGCACAAGCACCGACGACGAGGCCGTAGTGACCGAGAGCATCACCGTTTGCCGAGCGGACGAGCTCCCCGAGGGAGCGATGCGCCTGATCGAGGCCGAGGGGCGAAAGATCGGCGTCTTTCGCTGCGGAAGCGGTGAGCTGTACGCGATCGAGGATCGGTGCTCGCACGACGACGGCCCGCTGGCCGAGGGCGAGTTCGACGCGGACGCCTGTACAGTGGAATGCCCCCGGCACGGCTCGCTGTTCGACCTCCGCACCGGGAGGCCAAAGACCCTCCCCGCATTCATGCCCGTTGAGACGTTCGAGGCCCGAATCGAGAACGGCGAAGTGAAGCTGGACAACTGATGGCGACTCCCGAGACAAAGGCACGTACCGACGAGCAGAGCGCGCTCAAGGAGATCGGCGCCGACTACGCCGAGCGCTTCGGCTTCCACGATCCGGAGACCGGGTACGCCTACAAGGCGCCGAAGGGTCTCTCAGAGCAGGTCGTCCGCGACATCTCCGGGTACAAGTCGGAGCCGGACTGGATGCGCGAGTTCCGACTCAAGGCCCTGGAGCACTTCCGGGCGCGCCCCACGCCGAGGTGGGGCGGAAACCTGGCCCAGATCGATTGGGAGAACATCCACTACTTCGTCCGGGCCTCGGAGAAGAACAGCCGTAGCTGGGACGACGTCCCCGACGACATCAAGAAGACCTTCGACCGGCTCGGCATCCCCGAGGCCGAGCGCAAGTTCCTGTCCGGCGTCGGCGCCCAGTACGAGTCCGAGGTCGTCTACCACCAGGTACGCGAGGACCTCGAGAAGCAGGGCGTGATCTTCATGGACATGGACTCCGGTCTGCGCGAGCACGAGGACATCGTGCGCGAATACTGGGCGACCGTGATCCCGCCGAACGACAACAAGCTGGCGGCTCTCAACTCCGCCGTCTGGTCGGGCGGCTCGTTCGTCTACGTCCCCGCTGGAGTCAAGGTCGAGATGCCGCTCCAGGCCTACTTCCGGATCAACACCGAGAACATGGGCCAGTTCGAGCGCACCCTGATCATCGCCGAGGAGGGCGCCGACGTCCACTACGTCGAGGGCTGCACGGCGCCTGTGTACTCGACCGACTCGCTGCACTCCGCGGTGGTCGAGATCGTCGCCAAGCCCGGCGCCAAGGTCCGCTACACGACGGTCCAGAACTGGTCCACCAACGTCTTCAACCTGGTCACCAAGCGCGCGGTCGCCCAGGAGGGCGCAACGATGGAGTGGATCGACTGCAACCTCGGCTCGAAGCTGACGATGAAGTACCCATCCATCTACCTGCTTGGCCCCGAGGCGCACGGCGAGATCCTCTCGATCGCGTTCGCCGGCAAAGGCCAGCACCAGGACGCAGGGGGGAAGATCATCCATGGCGCTCCCAAGACGACCTCGTCGATCTTCGCCAAGTCGATCTCGAAGGACGGTGGACGCGGCACCTATCGCGGGCTGCTCGAGATCGCCAAGGGTGCGACCGAAGCGCGCTCGAAGGTGGTCTGCGACGCCCTGTTGCTCGACGAGGAGTCTCGCTCGGACACCTACCCCACGATCCGGATCGACGAGAACGACGCCAACGTCGGCCACGAGGCCTCGGTGTCGAAGATCGGCGAGGAGCAGCTTTTCTACCTCCAGGCGCACGGCCTCGACGAGGAGGAGGCCTCGAAGATGATCGTCAACGGCTTCATCGAGCCGATCACCAAGGAGCTGCCGATGGAGTACGCCGTCGAGATGAACCGCCTGATCGAGCTGCAGATGGAAGGGTCGATTGGCTAGAGGCGCCCCGGTCAGGACCGAGCCCGCGTGGCTTGTGGAGAGGCGCCGGAAGGGCGCCTCTTTGGCGAGCGAGCTGGCGCTTCCGACGCAGAAAGACAAGGGCTGGGAGTTCACAGACCTGGCCGGCCTCGACCTGGACTCCTACGCGGCCGGCGAGGGTCGGGTGGAGGGAATCGACCCGGAGGTGGACGGCGCCGATGGGCCACCGGTGGTCCTGCCGCTGCGGCAGGCGGCCGAACGGTTGGGCGACGTCGTCGAGCAGCGGTTCGGCTCTTTGGTTCCGATCGACGATCCCTTCGTGGCCCACAACGAGGCGAACTGGCGAAACGGGGTGTTGGTCTACGTTCCCCGAGGCCAGCGCCTTCAGGAGCCTCTGCGGCTGTCGGTGCATCAGGACGAAGCCGGGGGCGCGCTCAACTGGAGGACCCTGATCGTGCTCGAGGAGGGCGCGGAGGCCGAGGTCTGGGAGCACTACGTCTCGGACGGGAGCGACTCCGAAGGACTGTTCAACGGCGTGGTCGAGCTCTCCGTCGGGCCCGGCGCCAACCTGCGTTACGTCTGCGAGCAGGAGCTATCGACGGGCAGCTGGGTATTCGCGACGCAGCGGGCCGAGCTGGACCGCGACGCCTCGCTGGAGTGGGTGGCGCTCGGCTTCGGCTCTGCGCGCGGCAAGGTCCGAATGGAGACGAAGCTCGCGGGCCCCGGCTCCTCGGCGAAGGTCACGGGGGCCTACGCGGGCGCCGGCGCCCAGCATCTGGACTTCGACACGACGCAGGAGCACGCCGCGGCGCACACCACGTCGGACCTCGCCTTCCGCGGCGTGCTCACCGATCGCGCCACCGCAGTCTGGCGGGGCATGATCCGCGTCGATCCCGGGGCCCAGCAGACGGACGCGTTTCAGGAGAGCCGCAACATGCTGCTCTCCAAGCAGGCGCACGCCGACGCGATTCCGGGACTGGAGATCGAGGCCAACGACGTCCGCTGCACGCACGCAGCCGCCGTGGCGCAGGTGGATCGCGAGCAGCTCTACTACCTGCGCGCCCGCGGCCTGCCCGAGCCGCGGGCCAAGCGCCTGATCATCGACGGCTTCCTCCAGGAGCTCGTCGAGCGCACCAGCGAAGGCCCGGTGCGCGACGCCCTGTCGGCGGCGCTCGATCGCCGGCTGGGTGAGCTCCTTCCCGAGACCTGAGCCGCCGGCGCGCGGCCCTCAGACGGGCGGGGTGCCTACGGTGATCCTCGCAACGTCGATGCGCGACGCCGCGACGACCAGCGGGAAGTTGCCCGGCTTCGAGGCCTTGAACGTGATGAGCGTCGGCTCGCCGGCCGGGATCGTGCGCTCGATCCCGTAGCCGATCAGCTCGACGTCGACGGCGCCGTTCGAGACCACCCGCAGGCGAACGAGATCGTCTCGGCGATAGTGGAGCTCGGCCGGCCCGCTCGCAGGCGGGGCGCCGTCGATCACCCTCACCGTCGCCACTGCCGGGCGCGAGGCCGAGTTCCCGCCTTCCGAGCGCCCGCCGCTGCCCCGTTCCCCATTGGAGACCGACGGAGCGTCGACGGTCTCCTCGCTGTACAGAAAGACGAAGCCGGCGACGATCCCGACGCCGAGGATCAAACCGAGGACGATGCCTATGACCCGGTCGCGCCAGCGCACATCGAAGGTCGCCGGCTAGGGACCGTCCGGCCGGCTAGACGCCGTCGAGCAGCCGCCAGTTCGCCCGCAGGACGGTTTCCGCGCCGGCCACCAGCTCATCCTCGTCATCCCGTGACGCCAGCTCCTCGATCAGCTCGCGCGCCTGCGCAGCGTGCTCGGTGTCCCGTTGCTCGTGGAGGCGGAAGTAGGCCGTCCCGGGGCCATCGGCGAACCCGTAGCAGTCCACCAAGCCCTGGCGCTTGATCCGCGAGATATCTGGCTGGCCGCTCTCGATCGCGTAAAGCTTCACAAGCCTCACAAGGAGATCGTCGCCGCCCGCGTGCGGTGCTCCGGAATCCGACCAGGCCCGCACGCATTCCGCCGTCTCCGGCGTCGGAGCGTCGGCGGCGCGCCCGCCGGCCGACTCGACGAATCCGTCCCAGAGAGCCACGTGGTCACGCTCCTCGACCGCGTGCTGCCGCAGCTCGGGGCGCTCGGGAGCGGCGTCCGCGGCGGCTTGGGAGAGCCCTGCGATAGCTTCCACCGCGTGCCGGTACTGGCCCGAGTAGCGCGCCAGCTCGTCGCGACTCAGCTCTCCGGCCGACCAGCGCCGGTAGAAGGGGTGGCGGAGCACGTTCCAACGCTCGCGCGCCTGCTCGATCCGGTCCCAGGTCCTCTGCGTCAAGTGATCCTCCTCGTTCAGCCGGAAGAAGCCAGGAGAATAGCGGCGCGGTGCGACCGCAAGCGCCCGACATAGCCGTGCCGCCATTCGCGCCGGGCACGAAGTGGATAGGCCCCGAGCCACCGGCGGTCGAGCGCATCTGTGCCCGCGGCCCTCTGCTCGTACATTTCATCGATGCCGCGCACCTGTCGAGCGTCCGCACCCTCTCGTACGTGGGCGCCTGGGGGGAGCGCTACCGCGACCTGGGGCTGACCCTGGTGGGGGTCAACACCCCCCGCTTTCCGTTCACGGCCGATGCCAGCAAGCTGACCGCGGCCCTGGCGCGGCTCGGGGTCGGCTTCCCCGTGGCCGCGGACTCCGACTACCGGGTTTGGCACGACTACGGCTGCGAGGGGTGGCCCTCGCTGTTTCTCTGGGGACGCGGAGGAGCCCTCCGCTGGTTCCACTTCGGCGAGGGCGAGTACGCCGCCACCGAGGAGGCCATCCAGGATGAGCTGCGGGGCCTCGACCCCGGGCTCGACCTGCCCAAGCCTCTCCCCCCTCTTCGCGCCAGCGACGCCGCCGGCGCGCTCGTCGCGCGCCCCAGCGACGAAGTGTTCCCGGGTGGCTCGGAGTCCCAGCCGTGGCGGGCGCGCGAGGACGTCACGCCGCTCGAGCTCGATTACGCGGCAGGCGGCGCCTGGGCGACGGTCGACGGCCGGGGACAGCTGCGCGCCTCGCTCGACGGCGGGGCCCAGTCGACGATCGAGGTCGAGGCGCCGGGGGCCTACGAGCTATCGGCCCACGAGCGGCACGAGGCCCACCACCTGGCACTTGCCGCCACGCCCGGCCTGAGCGTTTACTCGATCGCCTTTGCGGCCGCCGTGCCTTGACCTGACCACAGGCTCGGCCGGATCAGCCGCGCGCGGCCAGCTCGACCCTGATCTCCTTCGGGAGCATGAAGCGCACGTCCTCATCGACCGTTCGCAGCTCCGACACCTCCTGCGCCCCGCGCTCCCGGAAGAAGTCGACGAGCTGTGAGACGAGCTCCTCGGGGGCACTAGCCCCGGAGGTGATCCCGATGGTGTCGGCGCCCTCCAGCCACTCCTCCTGAACCTGGAGCGCGTTGTCGATCAGGTGGGAGGCGGCCCCGTGCTCGCGCGCCACTTCGACCAGCCGGTTCGAGTTCGACGAGTTGGTGGAGCCGATCACCAGCACCAGGTCGCACTCGCGCGCCAGCTGCTTGACGGCGATCTGGCGGTTGGTCGTCGCGTAACAGATGTCGTCCGACTTCGGGCTGACGATCCGAGGGAACTTCTCGCGCAGGCGAGCGATGATCTCCAGCGTCTCGTCGACCGAGAGCGTGGTCTGAGTGATGAAAGCGACCCGGTCGGGGTCGGGGACCTCGAGGTCGTCGACGTCCTCGACCGTCTGCACGAGCACGATGTTGGCCGGCGCCTCGCCGGTCGTCCCCTCCACCTCCTCGTGGCCCGCGTGGCCGATCAGCACGATCGTGTAGCCCTGCTCGGCGAACTTGCGCGCTTCGACGTGCACCTTGGTGACCAGGGGACAGGTGGCATCGATCGTGCGCAGACGTCGCCGGCGCGCGTTCTGGTGCACCGTGGGGGCGACGCCGTGCGCGGAGAACACGACCAGCTCGCCCTCCGGGACCTCGGTCTCCTCGTCGACGAAGATCGCGCCCCGCTTGGCGAGCTGCTCGACGACGTGCTTGTTGTGGACGATCTCCTTGCGCACGTACACGGGCGGCCCGTGCAGCTCGAGAGCCTCCTCGACCGTCTGCACGGCTCGATCCACGCCGGCGCAGTAGCCGCGCGGCGCGGCCAGCAGCACGCGCCTCGGCACGCTACGGACAGGGGATCTGGAGACGTCCGCCATCGCCCTAAAGGGTACTCAGCGCTGTCCCTTCGAACTGCGTCACCGAATCCGTGGCAGCACGTCGAGCGCCGTCTCCCCCACTGCGTCGAGGCTTCGCGGGCAGACGTGGGCGAGGTTGTCCCGCAGCGTGTGCCAGAAACTTCCCGGCGTGGGACCGGGGCCGTAGGTCAGGTCGATCAGGTCGACTGACGGAATCCCCGCCTGCACGAACGGGATGTGGTCGTCCAGGACCGCGCCCGCGGTCCCCACGAACGGGGATGGGCCCGGCTCCTCCTCGGCGGCGTCGGAGAACAGCTGGTAGAGGTCGGAATCCGAGTTCACCTCCCGCGGAATCCCGAGCTTGCAGTCGCCGACCAGGTCGAGCAGGACCATGGCGCGGATCTCGTCCACCGGCGCCGAGCCCTGGACGGCGCCCTGCTGTGCGTACGAGAAGTACTGGCGGCTGCCGCGCGCCCCGTCCGTCTCGAAGGGCTTGTCATCGTGCGCCTCCTCCGCGTCGAAGAAGACCAGGTCTATGGAGGGCCCAGGGAGGCGCCGTGGAAGCCCGCGCGCCAGCTCGAGCAGGACCGCGACGCCGGAGGCGCCATCGTTGGCCCCGACGAAGCCGCGGATGTCCTTGGTGTCGTGGTGGGCGCCGACGACGACCGTCCCCGGCGATTCGCCCGGGATGTGGCCGATGACGTTGCGGCGTGGGTGCTGCACCCGGACCTCGGTCACCCCGGCTTCGCGCAGCTTGCGCCCGATCAACCGCACCTCCTCGCGGCTCGTGGCCGAGCCGGCCGGCCTGGGACCGATGCGCACCTGCGCACGCAGGTCCCGGAAGGCGCGCTGGGCGTCGAAGCGGTCGCCGGCGGCTGGGCTCTGCCCGTTGCCCGAGTCCTCGCCGCAGCCGCCCACCACAGTGACAAGCACGGCGAGTAGCGCCCAGAACCGTCGCACGAGGCGAGGCTACCGAGGCGGTAGGGTTGATTCGTGGCGCAAAAACACATGGATCGCCTCAGCTCGGTCGACGTCTCCTTCCTGACCAACGAGAGCGCCTCCAGCCACATGCACGTGGGCGGAATCCTGATCTTCGAAGGGCCGCCGCCCAGCTACGACGACCTGCTCGACCATGTGCGGGGCCGGCTTCATCTGGTGCCCCGCTTCCGCCAGAAGCTGGCTCACCCGCCGGTCCAAACCGGGCGCCCGTTCTGGGTCGACGACCCGAACTTCAACCTGACCTATCACGTCCGTCACTCAGCGCTGCCGGCGCCCGGCTCGGAGGAGCAGCTCCGCCGGATGGCAGCCCGCGTCTTCTCGCAGCAGCTCGACCGCACCAAGCCACTCTGGGAGCTGTGGCTGGTCCAGGGATTGACCCGCAAGCGCTTCGCGCTGATCACGAAGACGCACCACGCCCTGGTGGACGGCATCT
>DATMZR010000014.1 GCA_035573435.1 Solirubrobacterales bacterium | reverse complement strand
TGGTAGACGTTGTCGCCGTTGGTGTCGAGCCGCTTGGAGCCCGCATCGCGCCAGACGTCGAGCCTGTGAACGAGCTGTCCGTTCGCGCCGCTCACGCTGCCGATCACGCGGCGCATCCAGGGGTAGACGTCCTCGCTGCGCAGATCGGTCGTCGCGGCGAGGTTCGCGGCCCGAGTCAGTCCCGTGAGGTTGACCTTGCCGCCCTGGAGCCGCACCTGGTCGAAGAGCCGCTTCTGGAGGACCATCGCCCGGTGGACGGGCCCGTTCGACCACTCGGCCGGGCCCTTGCGCCACCCGATCGCCTCCTTGTTGTTCCAGGAGATGATGAATCCGTCGTCCGGGTTGACGGCGCGCGGGCGCTGGGTGGCCGGGAGGGCGTTAAACGTGTATTCCTGCGGGTTGAACTTCTGCCAGTCGGCGCGGCCGTCGCCCCAGAACGGGAGGTCGACGTCGGTGCCCGCGGCGTGAAGCGGATAGCGCCCGGACTGGATGAAGGCGACGTTGCGGTGGTCGACGTAGAACCAGTTCTCGGTGCCGGGGAACTGGCCCATGATCTGCATGAAGGAGGTCGGGCCGGTAGCGCGGTTCTCCGACAGTTGCATGAATGACACGGCGGCGTTCAGCTCGTGGAAGTCGACCGCCTTTGCCTTGGTGAGCGCCACCGGGTGGCCGTTGACGCGGGCGAAGGCGAACACCGGCCCGTGCACGGAGCGCATCGTGCGGTAGGTGATGTCCTGCGGCGGCTGTGGATCGGTGGGCGCCACCGGGGTAGTGACCGTCTGGTCGCGCATCAAGAACGCCCGGCAGGTGCCGCGATACATGTAGTGCGTCGAGTCCTTGGTCGGCGGCGAGCCGTCGGGGTTACAGAGCCGCTCGACGAAGGTGTCCTGGTTGTCGCCGTTGGCGCTCGTGCCGCTCCAGGCGAAGTCGATCCCGTGGCCGATCAGGGGCCACGGAGAGGCGCCGGGAAAGCTCACCCCCTCGGAGTTGATGCCGCCGCCGTGGAGCTCGTACTCGACGAAGATCTGTGGCGAGTAGTAGTCGACCTGGGGCCCCATGGCCGCCAGCCCGCGCCCGGTGGACGACAGGTTCGCCCCGACCATGACCGCGTTCGACTCCTCGTCGGGCAGCGTTGCCTTGAGGCTCTGAACCTTCTGCGCCCACGCCGGCAGCGAGGCCCGTGCCTCCGCCTGCTCCTGCGCGCTCGGCCCTTCGACCTGGGCGTCTCGGGGCGTGATCGAGCCCAGCGCTGGGACCGCGTTCAGCCCCGGCTTCACCGGACCGGGCCGGTCGGAGAGGAAGGGGCGCTTGGCGACCACGTGGGCCTCGGGGTCCTCGGCCTCGCGCAGGTCGTTGTAGGGGGCCCGCCAGCCGCTGCCGAATTTGTTCTGGAACGCCTGCTGGAGCTCGGCGTTAACCTCCTCGCGGCCGTTGGAGACGGTGAACTGCGTCACCAGCAGCGTGGCCATCGCCGCCGTGTCGGAGACCGTCCACTGCTTCGGCGTCGCGCCGAGCGCCGGGTACTCGGCCGGCATCTCGTTCGGGTGCGTCTTCACCTCGTCGATCCGGGCGTTGATCCCGTCGATGTAGGCGAGGATGTCGGCCTGCGTGCGCTGGCCGGCGGCGCCGAACCGTTCGTCGAGCTGGTTGAACTGGGCGGTCAGCTCCTGGTTGGAGAAATCCTGGTCGGTGAGCTGCTGCGCGTCGTCCGAGGCGGCGCTCGCCCCGAGCAGGCCGGCGAGGGTCCCCTTCGCGGTGCGCCGGATCGCGTCCATCAGGAACAGGCGCTCCTCGGCGGTCGCATAACCCGCCCCGAACATCAGGTCGTAGCGGTTGTCGCCGTAGATATGGGCCATGCCATAGGCGCCGTCGCGGAAGATCTGGACGCCGGCGTGGGGCGTCTCCACCGAGGCCGTCCCGCCCGGCATGGAGCCGAAGTTCGTGTTCTTGTAGTAGGTGTTGAGGTCGGCGGGGGCGAGCGAGCTGGCGTGGGGCATGATCCCGACGTACAGGGGCTGCTGGTTGACGAAGCTGTCGGGCGGCTCGCCGGTGGCCTCGTAGGCGGCGAGGTCCGCCGAGGTGATCGACTGCCCCTCGCCCTGGGCGAGCACGGAGCGGAACTGCCCGAAGACGGGAACGTTGACGGGGGGCGGGTCCTGGGCCGCGGCCGCGGCCGGCCCCGCGGCCGCCACGAGTCCCGCCGCGACGAGCGCGAGCGCAGCCCATCTCCTGTGGGACCGGGGCACCTCCTCCACCAGTGGCGCGATCATAAACCGCCTCTCGCCGGCGTGCGGCAGTGGTCGGGCGCTCATCGCCCTTTCATCTGCGCCACCTACCGTGGCGGCAAACGTCCCACCCGAAGGAGGACAGGCATTGACGGCCAGACTCCTGGTGGCTGCCGCCGCTGCTGCCGCCGCAGTTGCCATCGGCTTGGCGCTTTTCCACGAGACTGGCGTTGCGGGCGGTTCACGGCCGAACGTCGTCGTGGTCATGACCGACGACCAGGATCCGGCTTCGGTCGGGGTCATGAAGGCTGTCGAGCACGAGCTTGCAGCCAGGGGCGTGACCTTCGCCAACAACTACGCCACCACTCCCGACTGCTGTCCGTCGCGCGCGAGCTTCGAGACCGGCCAGTACGCACACAATCACGGGGTTCTCACTCGCCATCCTCCCCGAGGCGGTTACCAGGGTTTCGCCGCTCAGCCGGCGTTGATCAAAAACGCGCTCCCGGTCGCCCTGCAGGACGCCGGCTATCGCACCGGCTACATCGGCAAGTACCTGAACGGTTATGGCATTCCCGACTACGGCGGCCTACGGTCGCCCGGAATCAGGCGGTACATCCCTCCGGGCTGGGATCGCTGGTACGTGCCGGTCGACCACACCGAATACGACATGTACGGCTACCGGCTGAACGAAAACGGCAGGCTGCGGACCTACGGGACCGCGCCCCGGGACTATCAGACCGACGTCTACGCTCGCAAGGCGCAGGCGTTCGTGCGTGCGAGCGCCAGTCAGCCCCAGCCCTTTTTCCTCACCGTGGCACCGCTGGCCCCGCACCTGGAGAACCCGATCGCCCCGGGACCTCGCGAGCGCGGCCGCAATCCGCGGCCGGCGCTTCGCGACCTGGGTCGCTTCGCTCGTCGCCCCCTTCCCCGACCCCCGTCGTTCAACGAGCGCAAGATCTCCGATAAGCCCTCCTTCGTGCGCAACACGCCTCGGCTCAGCAACAGCGAGATCAGGCAACTACGCCTGGAGTACCACAGCCGCCTCGAGAGCCTGCTCGCAGTCGACGACCTGGTGCGGGGACTCGTCCATCAACTCCGAGCCACCGGCGAGCTCGACAACACCTACATCGTCTTCACCTCGGACAACGGCTTCATGCTGGGCCAGCATCGCCGGCACGGAAAGCTGTCCGTGTACGAGGAATCCGTGCGGGTCCCGCTCATCATCCGCGGCCCAGGGTTGCCGGCGCGACAGGTGCGGAGCCAGCTCACCGCGAACATCGACCTCGCTCCCACCATTCTTGACGCGGCCAGCACGCCGCCGCGACTCGAGATGGACGGGATCTCGCTGCTTCCCGGGGCGCGCGATCCGGCCGCTGACGCAAACCGCTCTCTGGTCCTCGAGTACCTCGCGGGACATCGCGCGTACTCCGCCGTCCGTACGGCTGATGGGTTCGCGTATGTGGAGTACCGGGACGGGGAGCGCGAGCTTTATGACCTGAACACGGATCCCTATGAGCTGCACAACCTCGCCGGCAAGCCGGCCGATGCCGCGCTCGAGCTGGACCTCGCGCGACACCTCGCCGCCCTTCGCAACTGCGCCGGTAAGTCCTGCGACTCGCCGGGGTAGCGAGCCGGCGACGAGCGCCGCGACAGCCTTGACCCCAGAAATGGGTCACGGAGCTGACGGCCGGCAGCCGGTCAGCTTTGGGGCGCTACGTTGACCTCTGAGTCCTCGGCGAGTGCCTGTCGTAGCGCGTCCATGAACGGGACCGGCCTGACGTCGAACATGGCCGCTCCCGAGCCATCGGTGACGACGGTCGGGGTGGACAAGCCCTCGATTAGCGGGCGGGCGACGCCTGGGTCGACCGGCGTAACAAGCCCGATCCAGAGCGAGGACAGCCACGGGGTGATCAGCGGCACGGGAACCCTGGGACGCCTGCGCACACCGAGTGCGTCGGCCATCAGATCCAGCATGTCGCCGTAAGAGAGAATGTCGGGGCCCCCGATCTGGACCTCCCGCCCCTCGGAGGCGGCCACGTCAGGCGCAGCCGCCAGGTAGGCGATCACCCCGTCGATCCCGATCGGCTGCGTCGCCTGCCCCAGCCACGCCGGCCCGATCATGGCGGGGAGCCGCTGCACCAGATAGCGAAGCGTGCGGTAGGACTCGCTGCCCGCTCCGACGATCATCCCGGCGCGGAAGTAGGTCAGCGGCGGCCCAAGCTCGGAGAGGATCTGGGCAGTTCGCCGGCGGCTCCGGAGGTGCTTCGACTGCGGTCGATCACCGAGCCCGCCGAGGTAGATGACCCGGCCGACCCCCTCGCGCTTCGCCATCTCCGCAAAGTTCCGGGCGCCCTGCCGCTCACGATCCTCGAAGTCTCCCGCGGCCCCTCGGCCCATCGAATGGATCAGGTAGTAGCCCACCCCGACGTCCCGACCGGCCCCGCGCAGCGCTTCCGGGTCGAGCACGTCGCCTTCATGCAGCTCGAACCCGCGGTCGGCCAGCTCCCGCGCTCGCGATCGATCGCGGACCAGGCAGCGCACCTCCCAGTCTCGATCGGCGAGGAAAGAGGCGAGCCGGCCACCGACGAACCCCGTGGCGCCGCTGACGAGGGCGCGGCGAGCCACGCTTTCACGAGCTCCTTTGCGTCGCGAGCGTCGACGCCTCTGTGCCGCTCAGTGGCAGCTCGAGCCCTGCGAGCGAACGCAGGAACCCGCGAAACACGAGACGGTGGATTCTGGCCTGCGTCTGCCCATATAGCCAGGCCCCTGCCGGGGTGAACCAGCCTCTGGCGCGGATCCGTGGGTAGTAGCCCTCCACTTCCATGCGCACGAGAAAGCGAGTCCTTCCGGCCTGCCCGCCATCGCGCGCCACCCGCTGGAGGCGAATTCGGAGTGAACCCCGTCCACGTCCCTCACGTGCCACCAGCAGGCCTCGCTCGATGTCCCACCCAACCTCGGCCCAATCGGAGCCCTCGCTATACCGGGGGGCGCGGAAGCGTAGGAGCGCCGCCCGGGGGAGGAGCAGGACGATCGCCTGATGCCCAGCTCCAAGACGGACCCGCAGCAGCCCGAGCGAGATGCGGCGGAGGAATCGCAGGTATTCGCAGGCGACGCGCTCCAGCAAGACACTCGTCACCAGGGGCCTGGAAGCCTCGGCCGGGACCAGCAGCTCAGCGTCGTGGACGGAGCCGACCGGCCCACGCCGAGCTACCTCCTCCCGTCCGCCCGGGATCAATTCGATACCCAAGCCTGCGCTCGCGTTCGACACTCTCCCCGCCGTCGTGGGCGCCATTCGGCCAGCTAACGAGACGAATGCGAACCCCATCAGAACAATCTGATCAGCAGGTTCACCAGGATGGTGAGCGCGATCGAGAGCACGATCGACCAGACGAGGCACCCAGGCATGAAACGAACCTGGGTGCGACCTACACCGGCTCCGGAGCTTCCTCGCCAGGCCACGAGCCCGTGAGCCGCTGAAAGCCATGTCGCGCGCCGTGGTCAAAGAAGCCACGAGCGAGGCGAAAGATGGCTCCTTCCAGGAGCAGAGCGCCTGCGAGCTTGGCGTATCTGACCTGGCGGTGCTGCGGTTCCGGGGGTTCCTGCTCGTCGATCAGGCCCCAGATTTGCTCGAAGACCTTCTTTCCGATCAGGCCAGCCAAAAGGCCGCCAATGATGCTGACGGGGAGGAAGAGGAACTTCACTGTGAATCGAACAGCTTGCTTCGGAACTCCTCGCTGGCTGCCAAGGCGGCGGCCGTTCCGACAGCGCCGAGACTGGCGACGATCAGCATTCGGTTGGCGCGGTGCTTCCTGGGCTTCTGGCGGCCGCTCTTGAGCGCCTCACCTGCCTCCTTGAGCGAGAGCGCCGCCTGGCGCAGCTGGTGACGGATCTTCTCGTCGCGAGCGGGCTCGACGCGACGCTTCTGGGCGCGCTCGTAGGCCTCGCGCAGGTTCTCGACCGCGTCGAGGAGGTTGTCCTGCACGTAGGCGTTTTGGAGCAGCCGCTCGACGTATGGCCCGAGGCGGGCAGCGCTCTCAGTCGCGGTCGCCATCAGCCCCCGAGCTTGCGGTTGGTGAGGCCTGACAGGAGCACCTCCACCGGTGAGCGATTCGTCTTGTCAGCCTGTTCGCGAGTGCGGCGAACCTCCTCATTCAGCACCGCGAGCTGCTGGCTCGTCGAGCCGACCTGAGCGGCAACGTGCCCAAGCGCCTTGCCGGTCTTCTTGCCGGTCTTCGTGAGTTTGCTGCGACGGGGCACTGGCACACCAAAGACTCTGCGAGTCTTGACGCGGCCCTTGGCGAGCGCGAGGCCTCCGGCGAGTCCTGCGAGGGCGGCGCCACCTGCGATCGCCGGGCCCTTGGCCTTGCCGGCTGCCTTTCCAACAGTCTGGCCGGTGCTCTTCGCGACTCGCTCGACGGCCTGCCCCGTCTCCTGCGCCCGAGTCCGGACGGTTCCCCTCACCGCCTGTGAGCGGCTCTGAGCGGCGCTGCGCGAGCGCGAGCGAGAGCGAGAGCGTGTGGCTGCACCTGAGCTCCGAGCGCCACTGGACCGGCGTTGCGAGCGTGCCCGTGTCCCACCACCCGCTCCGTTGGCCGACCCGGCCCTGCCACCTTGGCTCGAGCTACGGGTCCGCTTGGCCGCGGCCGGGCGCCTTTTGGTCGTTTTTGCATTGGTCTGAGCCATCCGGGGCCTCTCTTCCGTGTCGCTTTGTCCTGTACTCAATCGCCTACCCCAGGTCTCTCCAGTGAAACGCGACTTTCGCGCGCGCCTATCGACATGCCGCCCAGCGTCTGGCGGGCTGCCCGTTCGTGCAGCTCTTCGAGTCGTCGGCGTTGCTCTTCGGCGCGCTGGCCAAGCGCCGCGAAATCGAACTGCTCGAGACGCGAGTCCGCCGGGACGACCGCGGCGAGAGCTCGCCAGAGCTGAAGCTTGCCGCTGACTCCTGTAATCAACAGCTCCAGCTCGAGAAGACTGCTGAGTGGGGATCGGCCGAATACTCGGCCGTTGAGCTTGATCCGGCCCGCCTTCTCACCGAACCAGCCGATCGCCGTCTTCAGCAGGGACGGTCTCAGGTACAGAGCCGCCATCAAGTCACGCAGGGTCTGGCGGTCAGACTCGATTTCGGCCGCGATCTCGCTCAGGGGGCCGTCCGGCGAGTCCCCCGACATACGCTTTGCCAGGTCCAGGCCGGCGGTCGCACCAGCGAAGTGGTCGCTGAGGTAGATGTCGAGCAGATCTCGATGAGCATGCACCTGGCGCCTATCGCCGGCCGGGTCGCTCCCGCGTTCCCTCGGCTTGATCCGTCCCGTCTGACTCCGCGTCGGGATCGATTTCAGCAGCATGCTCGGCATGGCCACGGGCCGCCTCCCGTTCGCGCTCAGCGGCGCGCGATCGCGACTCGGCCTCAGCCGCCTCCCTGCGTGCCCGCGCGGCTTGCTCGTCAGCGCTTGCGGCCTCCTTGTCGGCTTCGAGGTGACGGAGCTCCGCCTCTTCGCGGTGCTCGCCGGCGATTTGGCGGCGGTCGTCTAGCTTCTGGTCGCGGGTTCTCTTCATCGCGGCAGCAAGCAAGACGATGACGATCACAGCGCCGATCACGATCAGAACAACTGCGATTGTGCTCATGGCTCAACCTCCTTCCGGTTGACTGTCCCATTTACCGTCGTGGGTCCTCGCGGTTACCCCTTCACCCCAGTGGCAAACGGTTGCGTTTCAACGGAAAGCTGGCGGGGTAGGTGGCGCCCCCGAAAGGAGGCAGAGACATGTTGTGGCTGATCCTTGGAATCATCCTGCTCGCGATCTCAATCGCTGGCGGCGCGATCGTGCACCCGATCATCTTCGTGCTTGCCTTGGTGGCGCTGTGGATGGCGTTCACCGGCTGGCGCGGGCGAAGCACGATCTGAGGCCGCCCGCCGAATCGACGGTGAGGTCCTTCCCGGAGGCGGGCCGGCGCGAAGACGGCGCATTGTCAGGAGGCTTTCGTTCCATGGTTCAAAAGGCCAGGGCGGGGAAACCGCGCCCATGGAGAGGCGTTCCCTGGGCGATCCGGCCGGGAGCGTCCGTTTCGGAGCAGCCAGGGCCTGAGGCATCCCGCCTCTCCATATTTCAAGCCCACGTGTGTTACCTGACAACACGTGGGCGCCATTAGACCCAAGGCAAGGAGAGACCATGAGCATCAAAGACAAAGTGACCGGTAAGGCCAAGCAGGTCGCGGGCGACGTAGCCGGCGAGCCGTCGCTTCGCCGCGAAGGTCGCAAGGAAGAGCAGAAGGGCAAGAAGAAGGAGGAGCTCGAGCGCGCCGACAAGAAGGCCGACGAGAAGGCCGAGGAAGTCGCAGACCTCGAGCGACGGACCTGAAGCGAATTCGCTTCAGACGCTTCGTTCAAGGCCCGGGCTTGCGCCCGGGCCTTTGTCTTTGCCACCCACTCGGACCGGAAGATCTTCCAACGCGCGGATAGCCTTCCCCCGTGAGGTGGCGGCGGGTGAAGAGGCCCCGCGATGTAATCGACCAACGGGGGGCGAGCCCAGCTGGTGGTCGTCTCGGCGGCGGCATGTCGCGGCTGCCCCTACCGGGCGGGCTCGCGCTCCCGGGCGGGCTCGGGATCGTTGGCGTGATCATCTACATCGCGATTCAGGTGTTCTTCAGCGGAGACGGGGGAGGCTTCAATGTCCCTACGGGCTTCACCCCCGGCGTGGAGGCGCCCGGCCAGCCGGCGCCGCAGGGGATTCCGCCGGCGCAGGACCCGGAGCGCGATATCAAGGAGTTCTCGACCTACGTGTTCACCGACACCCAGCGCACGTGGGAGGGGACCTTCCGGCGCGATGGAGAACCGTACGAGCACGCTCAGCTGGTCCTCTATAGCGACGCCGTCAACACCAACGGCTGCGGCAGCGCCACCTCGGCTGTGGGCCCCTTCTACTGCCCCGCCGATCAGCGGGTCTACCTCGACCTGAGTTTCTACGAGGAGATGGCCAACCAGCTCGCGGCACCGGGCGACTTCGCCTGGGCATACGTGATCGCCCACGAAATGGGCCACCACGTGCAGGAGGAAACTGGCATGAGCGAGGAGGTTGACCGCCTCAGCCGCGAGAACCCGGACGACGCCAACGAGCTCTCAGTGCGCCTGGAGCTGCAGGCCGACTGCTACGCCGGTGTCTGGGGCAACACCGTCTTCCAGCAGGGCGATCTCCAGGGCGGCGACCTGAACGAGGCGTTCACCGCCACTGAGGCCATCGGCGACGACCGCCTTCAGAGGCAGGCCACGGGGCACATCGACCCCGACAGCTTCACGCACGGCACCTCCGACCAGCGGCGAGCCTGGTTCACCACTGGATATCGCAGCGGTGACCCCGCCGCCTGCGACACCTTCTCGGTCGACCAGCTCTGAGCCTTGGCATACAGCGGCAGTTTCCCGCGTCCTCGCCGGCCCGTCTCCGCACTGTGTTAGTGCGGGGCCGCGGGAACGACGGCCATGGCTAGCGGCGCTCAGGCCTGAAAGGCGAAGTCCACGCCCGTGCGGTTGCCGAAGCCGTCGCGGCCCCCGCCGGCCGGGATCCGGATCTGGTCCCCAGGGCTCGCATTGACCTCGAAGCGCCCGCCGGGCCCCGCCTGAACGGTGACCGGCCGGCCGTCGACGATGAAGGTCACTCGGCCCGAGGCGGCGGAGCGCGGGCGGTGGGTGAGACTCGCGCTCGCATCGGGCACCGGGTCGCCGATCTCTTCTCGGACCCTGGCCCGCGGGTAGTCGAGGACCACCGCGACCTTGCCGGCAGGCGCCGCTACGCGCCGCGGCCGCAGGCCCTTGTTGGGTTGCAGGTCGAACGGGTTCGAGGTGAGGGCGTAGCGGTTGGCGGTGATCCGGAAGCGATAGGTGCCTAGGGGTTGGTCGAAGCGCGGCTCCCAGCGGGTCAGGTAGAGGCCGTTCTCGTCGACTCTCCACAGCACGGCCAGGCCGAGATCCGAGTCGACGGTCTGCCAGCCGCCGTTAGCGGTGCGGCGCTGGATCTGGACGAAGGGGCGTTCGAGCGGGCGGTCGAAGCCGCGCACCCCGCCGCGCCAGGAAAAGCGGGGGCTCCCGAGCCGCCAGGCTCCCGGCCCGTGCTGGTTCGCGACGGTGGCGCTTGCGGCGCCGAGCGGGAACGGGGCGGCGTTGGCCGCGACCCCGTTTCGGGGGTCATACGGATAGGCCTGTGGCGGCGGGCGACCCTCGACCAGGCGACGGGTGAGGTCGACCAGGACCTCCTGGAGCGCCACCGAGCTGGCGCGTCCGTAGATCGTCGCCCCGCCTTCGTAGTGCTGGGCGTCGTATTCCTGCGGCGTCGTGAAGTAGTCGATGTACTCATTCGCGAGCCCGGAGATCACGGCGCCGGAGACGCCGGAGCCACGGGCGGCGTCGGTGACCGCGTTGCGCACCCGGCGCCCCATCTGGGCGGTCATCTCGCCGGGGATCGAGACGATCATCCGCGGGCCGATGCGGAGCGCCATCAGCGGCACCGCCTCGGGGACCTCGACCGGGAGCGGGGGGGTGATCTTGTTGCCCTGCGGGCCCGAGCCACCCGGGAGGTGGTGGCCCTCGAAGGGCACCCCGGTCACATCGAAGAGCGGCCCGCGGCCCTCCTCGGAGCCGGTGAACTGCGGCAGGCCGAACTCCGCCCGGTCGGCGACCGGCCCGGCAGCGGTCTGTTGGCCACACCAGCACATCCGCGTCCAGCGGCGCCCCAGGATCGGGGTCGCGTTCATGTGCTGGCCGGCCTCGCGCCAGGCGCGCATGAACGCCATCGCCTCGACCCTGCCGACATAGTCGGCCGCCGCCGGCCCGGCGCGATGAAGGCCCGCGGTCTGGTCGCCCTCGTCGGTGTTGCCGTAGACGTTCACCACCGCCTGGTCCGCGGGCACCCGGCCGGCGCGGCGGATCGCGTCCTCGACCAGCTGGGTGGCGGCGCTGTGATGGTCGCGGTTGTAGTAGGTGAACTGAAACCTGATTACGGTGCCGTGGTCGGCGAACGTCGACCACATTCCCACCGGCACCTGACGCCCGCCGATCATCTTGTCGACCCGCAGCACGTTGACGTCGGGATCGAGCGTGTGCAGGCGGCCCTGTGGGTCCTGGGCGGCGCTTCCCTGGCCGAAGTCCTCGTGGATGCCGTGGTTTCGAAGGTGAGCCTCCACGGAGCGGTTATCGGTCAGGTCGGTGATTTGAGTCTTGCCCCAGCCGAGCTTCCCCGGCCCGAGGTTGGCGTCGGCGCGACGGATCGCGAGCTCCAGGCGGCCGACCATGAAGGTGTAGAGCTGTGGATCGAGGCCACCCGTCAGCTGGAAGTCGGTGGGGGAGTTGATGGTCATGAAGACCGTGTTGAAGGTGGAGAAGTTGAAGAAGCCGGTCGGCCCGGAGTGGGTGTGGGAGGCGGAGTCGAGGACGTTTCGCTGGGAGAAGCCGAGATCTGAGACCCGCTCGGCCGCCTCGGCCAGCATCCCGCCGGGGATTCCCCCGAGGTCCTCGGCCACGAGCGCCATCTTTTCGCCGCCTCGCTCGAGCACGATCACCCGCGCCCAGAGCCGCGTGAGCTGGCCGGCGGACCTGGCGTCGGAGCGAACCCAGCCCATCATGTAGTAGCCGGTGGGCGGGCTGATGTCGGCACGTCCGACGCCCACACGAAGCTCGTCCGCGGCGCTCGCGGGCGCGGTCAGCGCCAGAGCCACGGCCACGGCGCCGAACGCAGCGAGCACGGTCCTCACGAGACCCATCCCGCGACCAAATCTATCGCCGCGGGCAGGGGCGCGGCGCAGCCACGCCCCTTCCGCCAGCCGGGGGGCGCAGAGACGGTGTCGGTTTTAGCTTGGCCGCTAGCTGCCGGCGGACGCTGGGGCTTGCTCGGGGATCGCGCCGATGTTCCTCATGAACGTCAGCGTGTCCCATTGGGACCAGGACTCGGCGATCTTGCCGCCTTCGTAGCGGTCGATCGTGGTACCCCGGACGGGGTCGCCGACCTCGTGGGTGGGCTTGAGCCCCATGAACTCGTTCTCGAACGTGCCCTGAACGCTCCAGCGGATCACGACCTTGTCGTCGGCGGCGAAGATGTCCTCGATCGTGAGGTGGAGGTCCGGGAACGCCTGGCGATAGCCGACGATCCCCTGCTTCGACGCGTCGCGGTCCTGATCACCGACGAGCGGGTCGTGGCTGACGAAGTCCTTGGTTGTGTCTTCGTCGATCACGCTGAGGTTCCCGCGGTTGAACCCCTCCTCGAGCCCGCGCTTGGAGGTGGCGACGTTCTCCTGGGACATATACGACTCCTCCCGGTTGGCTTTGTCGAGCCGACCCTACGCCTCCGGCTCGCCCCGCGCAAGCGTCGCGCAAGCGATCTGACTAGAGGGCGGCGAGGGCCTCCGGAATCGCGCTCTCGCCGCCGATCAGGTCGAACGACTTCCCGATCGTGTGGTCGGCGTCCAGGCACGCGGCCAGGGTCGCGGCCACGTCGTCGCGGGGGATCTCGCCGAACCGGTCGAGCTGCTCGGCCGCGTCGATCAAGCGCGTGCCGGGGTTGTCCGTGAGCCGGCCCGGGCGGACGATCGTGTATTCGAGGCCGCTGGCGGCGAGCGCCTTGTCGGCCTCGAGCTTCGCCTCGTAGTAGGGGCGCATCTCAGGCCCGCGGGCCCCTGGGTCGCGGACGCCCATCGCGCTCACCATCAGGTAGCGGCGGACGCCCGCCGACTTGCAGGCGTCGATCAGCTTCACCGCGCCGCCATAGTCGACCGTTCGCTTTCGGGCCGGGCCACTGCCGGGCCCGGCGCCGGCGGCGAAGACCACCGCGTCGCAGCCGCTGATGACGGTCGCGATCGCGTCCGGATCGAGGTTCTCGAGGTCAGCGCCCGCCGGCGTCGCCCCGACAGCCTCCAGGTCGAAGGCCTGGTCGGGATTCCGGATCAGCCCCAGCGCGCGGTCGCCACGCTCAGAGAGAATCCGGAGCAGGCACAGGGCGACCTTCCCGTGCCCACCGGCCACCGCTACGTCCATGGCGCAAATACTTCCTTACCGGAGCGTCGGGCGCCAGGGGACCGCGCGATCTCGGGCGCGAGCGTAGGCGCGGCACAGGAACCGTCGCTGCCGTCGCGGCCGGTGCTCGCGTCGCGCCTGACTGAACAGGTCCCATCGCGCCACGGCGCTGTCGGCCTGCGGCGACTCCTCTCGGCGGCACCGCTCGAGAAGGCAGGGCTCCTCGCGTCCCGGTGGGGCGTTGCATCCCTGCCCTGGTGGACAACAAGCTTTCATCTTCAACTCCAGTCCTCGCTCGCGAACCGCTGGCGCGCGAACCCTGTCGTTGTCGGTATTAGTCGAGATACCCCGCGCCCGCCGCTCCCAATCACCGTAAACGGAGACCTCGGGGGTCTTTGCAAGATCGATGACCACCAAGCGAGGATCGCCCGGCGCTAGCCTCGTTTGATGGCCGTCGACCCCTCGCTGGCGAGCGAGAGCTACTGCTACCTGACCACCACGGGAAGGGTGAGCGGCAAGCCGCGGGAGATCGAGATCTGGTTCGGGCTCGACGGCGACACCCTCTACATGCTCTCCGGCGGCGGCGAGCGCTCCGACTGGGTCAAGAATCTGACCCGCGAGCCCCAGGTGACGGTGCGGATCGGGGACCAGAGCTTCGAGGGGAGCGCCCGGATCGTCGTCGACCAGGACGAGGATGCCCGTGCCCGCCGCCTGCTGCTGGAGAAGTACACAGCCGGCTACAGCGGCGACCTCTCGAACTGGGGGAAGACGGCGCTGCCCGTCGCGGTGGACCTCCGCTGAGCGGCGCCCGCCGCCCGCTCCCGGCGACTTTATGGCGCTATGCGCCACAAACTCGCCAACGGCGGCGAGGCCGAGATTCGCTAGGCTCGGCGCCGATGGAGGACCTGGGCGCGCCGGCCTCGTATCTGACCCTCGCGGAGGGGATGCCCGTCTACTCGAGCGACGGGGAGGAGCTGGGAAAGATCGAGCACGTGCTCGCCGATCCCGACCTGGATGTCTTCGACGGGATCGTCCTCGACACGAGCGTGCTGCCGGGCGGGCAACGGTTCGCCGACGCCACCCAGGTGGCCGAGTGCTACGAGCGCGGTGTCGTCCTGACGGTCGAGACGGCCGCCGCCGAGCGCCTGCCCGAGCCCAGCAAAAATCCCGCGCAGATGGAGGTCGGCCCGGACGACGTCGTCCCCGACCAGCTTCACGACAAGCTGCGCCGCGCCTGGGACCGGATCTCCGGCAAGACCTAAGGCCGTCAGGCCGGGGCGCGGACGGCCTCGAGCGCGGCGCCGTGGAGGATGTCGTGCTCGGAGACCTCGACCTCCGTCAGGCCGAAGGCGCGCATCACCTGGATCAGGATCACGACCCCGGCGACGATGGTCGGCGCCCGGCCGGGATGCAGCCCGGTGACCTCGAGCCGCTCCTCGAGCGTTTTGGAGGCGAGCAGCGAGCACAGCCGCTGGATCGAGTCGAGAGGGAGCCTGTAGCCGTGGACGCGCTCGGGGTCGTAGGGGTCGAGCTCCTGGTCGATCGCCGCCAGCGAGGTGGGCGTGCCGGCGACGGCGATGCCCTCGCTGGCGGTCGCGATTGCCGCACCGGTCAGCTCGGCGTCGATCAGCGAGCGAACGTCGCCTGCCAGTGCGTCGAGCTCTCCCGCGTCGGGCGGGTCGCTGCGCAGGTAGCGCTCCGTGTGGCGGACGGTGCCCGCCTGAAGCGACGTGTAGAAGCCGACCGCATTCCCCGAGCCGACCACCAGCTCCGTGGAGCCGCCGCCGATGTCGACCACCAGCGTGTTGGAGGAAGGCGGCCGCTCGGCGGTGGCGCCTTGATACACCAGTCTCGCTTCCTCGTCTCCGGTGAGGATGTGCGCGTCGAGCCCGAAGCGCTCCCGCAACTCGGCCATGAAGGCCCCAGAGTTCGCGGCGTCCCGCACCGCGCTGGTGGCGATCGCTTTCACACGCTCCACTCCCAGCGACTCGTAGGCGTCGACGTAGTCGGCGACGGTGCGGCAGACCTCCTCGATCGCCTCACCGGCAAGCTGGCCCGAGGTGTCGACGCCGCGCCCGAGCCGGGTCACGATCGAGCGCCTATCCACCTCCGACACGTGGCCGTCGGCGACGTCCGCGACCAGGAGCCGCGTCGAGTTCGTGCCTATGTCCACCACCGCCACCCGCATCAATGTCAGCGTACTGACAGAGATCCCGCTCGAAAGCGGGCGGACCGTTGCCGGCTCTTACTTCACCGGGCTGGCTTCACGGCTTTCTGTGCCGGACCCCTCGTCCGAACCGGCCTGCTCAGGCTCGAGCCCAGGCTCGGATCGCGCGGCGCGCTCCTCATAGGCGGCGCGCTCCGCCGGGTCGGTCTGCGCCAGCACCTTGTCGACGTGCATGAAGCGGGCGATCGCCTCTCGGGCCCGCCGGGGCAGCGGATGCAGCAGCTTGTCGAAGACGACGCTCGAGGCCGGGACCCAGACGTCGAACTTCGGGAACTGGAGCGCCTTGACGATCGCGTCGGCGACCTCCTCGGGCGCGAGCTTCTTCACGGCGCGGGTCTCGTGAAGTCCGCTGCCCAACTCGGTGTCGACCACCGCGGGCATGACCACCGAGACCTCGACCCCGGTGTCGCGAAGCTCGGCTCGGACGGCTTCGCTCAGGCCGACGACCGCGTGCTTGGTTGCGCAGTAGGTGGCCCCTCCCGGAATCCCCGCCTTGCCGGCCTGGGAAGCGATGTTGACGATGTGGCCACTGCCGCGCTGCCGCATCCCGGGGATCGCCAGCTTCGTCCCGAAGATCACGCCGTGCACGTTGATGTCGATCATCCGCTGCGCCGTCGCGTCGTCCTCGTCGGCGAAAGGCCCGAGCGGCATGATCCCGGCGTTGTTGATCAGCACGTCGAGCGGTCCCAGTCGCTCGGCGACCTGATCGAGGAAGCGGGTGAAGGAATCACGGTCGGTGACGTCGAGCGCCAGGCCGACGGCCTCCGTGTCCAGCTCCGCGGCGGTCTGCTCCGCAAGCGGCTTGTCCAGGTCCCCGAGCGCGATCTTCGCGCCTTGGCGCGCGAGCGCCTTCGCGGTCGCCTTGCCGATCCCGCGGGCGCCCCCCGTGATCGCCACTACCTTGCCTTGAAGGGAACGCGCTTCCTTCGCCATCGACCGTCCTCCTCGCCTAGGGGTTGTAACTCGGCGCTGAGACTATGACGTACTAGTCGAGCGCTTGGAGGTCCTCGTCGCTCAGCTCGAGGTCGAGCGCCTCGAGGTTCTCTTTCAGGTGCTCGATCGAGCGGGTCCCCGGGATCGGGGCGACGTTCGGCGAGCGCGAGAGCAGCCAGGCGAGCTTGACCTGATTGGCCGTGGCCCCGTGGCGCTCGGCCACCTCCGCCACCGCGCCGGAGTCAGCGCGCAGGGGAAAGAAGGAGACGAAGACCATTCCCTCGGCCTCGCAGTGGTCGATCACCGGGTCCCACTTGCGCTCGCCGAGGTTGAACTCGTTCTGAATCGCGGCGATCGGGGTCACGGCCTGCGCCCGCGTGATCTGCTCGACCGACACCTCCGAGAGACCGACGTGATCGATCCGCCCGGCGTCGACGAACTCCTTCAGGACCCCGACGGATTCCTCGATCGGGATCTGCGGGTGAACGCGGTGGAGGTAGTAGAGAGTGATCCGGTCGGTTCGAAGCCGCTCGAAGCTCTGTTCGACCTGCGATCGCAGCTCGGGCAGCTCCGTCTGCGTGTAGCCGGCCTTGGTGGCCACGACGAGGTCGTCCGAGAACGGCGCCAGCGCTGCCCCGATCGTCTGCTCGCTCTCGCCGTCCGTGTATATGTGGGCGGTGTCGATGAAGCCCAGTCCGGCGTCGACCGCCTCCTTCAGGAACGACCTGTTGGCCTCGGTGTCGGTGAGGCGGTTGGTGCCGAGGCCGATGCGCTTGATCTCACGGTCGCCGAGGGTGACCGTATGGGCGGTGAGCATTTTTGGGGATGGGCTACGAGGCTCGCGGCGCCTGCTCGACAGTTAAGAGCGCGACCTCGTAGTGCTCGACCGAGACGGTTTCGCCCTCCGCGGTCACCTCTTCGCGGAGGCGTTGGGCCTCGGCCTCGCTGGCGCGCAGGGCCTCCTCGTCCTCCCAGAGCGAGATCACCACGATCCTGCCGCTCTCTGTGCCGGTCAAGAAGATCGCGCCCTTCATCCCCTCGGTTTGACCGGGCTCAGTGGGCAGAACGTGCTTCTTGTTCTCGAGCCCCGCCTCGATTGCGTCGGGCGAGCCTCCCTCATAGCGGGTCATTCGCGCATACACGAGCCGTACCTCCGGACGTCGCGGTTTGGAGACGGCGATTCTATGGGCTGGGTCAGCCGCCCAGAGCGTCGCTGAACGTCTTCACGGCGGGGTAGAGCAGGGTGATCAGGATCGCCGGGAAGATGCAGAAGACCAGCGGGAAGAGCATCTTCACGGGGGCCTTCTGGGCGCGAGCCTCCGCCCGCGCGCGGCGACGTGAGCGCATCTCGACCGCGAGGCCGCGCATGATCTCGCCGAGTGAGACGCCCAGGTTCTCTCCCTGCGTGATGGCGCGCACAAAGGACCGCATCGAAGGTGTGTCGGCCCGCCTCAGCATGCTCTCCATCGCGGCGATCGACGAGAGGCCCATGCTCTGCTCCTGCAGCATCAGGCTGATCTCCTCCCCCAGCGGGCCATGCAGCTCCTGGGCCGAGAGCCGGAGTGCTCCGCCGAGACCGATACCAGCCTCCACGGTGACCACGAGCGAGTCGATCAGCTCGGGAAGCTCGCCGTCGATCCGGTCGCCTCGGCGCTGGGCGCGCCTGCGGAGCAGTGTGAGCGGCAGGACCCAGCCGCCGACGGCCGTCAGGGGAACCCCCAGCACCGCCAGCACAACCGGAGCGCCCGACGCCGCGAGCCATAGCCATAGCGCCACCAGCACGACCGCCGCGATGGCGCGGTAGCCCAGGAACCTTCCGGGCGACATCGAGTAGATGCCGGCCGAGCTGAGCAGGATCCGAACCTCGTCGGCGTCCTCGCGGCCCACCCGCGGCAGGACGGCGCCGCCGACCCGTTCCGCGAGCCGGTCGAGGGCGGCGCTGAGCCGGCCGGGTGCGCGCCGGCCGAAGTCGGCGACGGGGAACCCATAGGAGCTGATCTCACCGACCCGTTCCTCGGCGCGGAGCCGTGGCAGCGTTATCGCGCGGGCGGCGAGTGCCACCGTGGCGCCGACCAGAACCAGTCCGATTATCAGCATCAGGATCACTATCAACCCCCTAGTCGCTTACGTCCACGATCCGATTGATCAAAAGCGAGCCGAGCAGCGAGAGCCCGACGCCTACCAGAAGCAGGACCTGCCCCGTACTCGTGTGGAAGAGAGGATCCATGTAGTCGGCGTTGACCACTGTGATCACGGCGACGAGCGCGAACGGCAGCACCGAGACCACGATCTGGGAGAGTCGCCCCTGCGCGGTCAGGGTCTCCATCAGGCGCCGCAGTGTGCCCCGCTCACGGACCGTGTCGACCACGCGGTCGAGCACCTCCGCCGTGTTGCCGCCCGTCTCGCGCTGGATGATCGCCACCAGGGCGACCTGCTCCAGGTCTCGGTTGTCCATCCTGCGCGCCACGTCGCGGACAGCGTCCTCGAGCGGCACGCCGAGCCGCTCGTCGTTGACGATGCGGCGGAACTCCGAGCGCGAAGGCTCGGGAGCCTCGTCGATCACGACCGAGATCGCGCCGACCATGCTCTGCCCGGCGCGAAGCGCCGAGGCGACGATCTGAAGGTTGTCGGCGAGCTGCTCCGCGAACTCGTGTCGCTGGTGCCGGAGCTTGCGGTTGATCACCAAGCGCACGGCCGGGATCACGAGGAGCCCAAGGGGCGACAGCGTCACCGAGCCGATTCCCAACGCGATCGCCAGCATGACCACGAAGGTCGCGAGCGCGGTCGCGGCAACGATGTGGATCGCGGGCGTCTGGATCCGGGCGACGTCGAGCTCCTCCTTGAAGCGCTCCCACCAGCGCTGGCCGTCGAGGAAGCCCTCCGCCGCGGCGCGCGGCCCCCTGGGCGCCTCTCCGTCAGAACCTGCACGGGGGTCGTCCGAGATGCCGCGGACCGGCACGAAGCGGGCCAGCCGATCTCGCACGGCTTCACGCTGCGGCCGCGCGAGCACGAAGAGCGAGACGCCGAACAGCGCGGCGGCGATCGCGATTGCTGCCAGCATCGTCCCGGTCGCCTTCCAGAAGCCGCCCTCCTGGGCTGGCTTCGCCTTGTCGGCCGGGGGTGTCGGGATCACGTAGCGGTCCTGCGCGACGCCGGGGACGCCGGCGACCTGGACCTCGACCGTGAGCGCCTCGCCGGGCTCCCCAGCGGAGTGGTAGCGAAGCAGGTAGTCACTGGCCAGAATGTCCCCGAAGCGCTCGAAGATCGGCGCCAGCTCGCGGGGCCTGGCGGTGTTCGCGAACGCGCCGTCGATCGCCAGCCTGCGGAGCGCCCTGGGGTTGAAGTCCTTGGAGCGAAGCCCGACCGCGAACACACGCACGCCGGCCCCCCTGGCCAAAGCGGTCACGTCGGCGAGCGAGGCGGCGCTCCCGGTGTCGGCGCCGTCGGATAGCAGGACCACCGATCCGGCGGTGACCCCGGCCTGGCCGAGCATCCGCACCGCCGCCGCCACCGCATCCTGAACGTGTGTGGACGGCCCGAGCTTCGGCTCAGACGAGAGCACCTCGGAGATCTGGTCGGCATCGGTCGTCAGCGGCAGCGCGACATCGACCTTGCGGTTGAAGGTCACGACGGCCAGCTCTTGGCCGGGCGAGCGGCGGTCGGAGAATGCCCGCGCGGCGCGCATCGCCTCCTCGATCGGGCTGCCGGCCATGCTGCGGCTGGCGTCGATCACGAGCACTGTCCCGAACTCGCCCTCCGCAGCCGCCCCGGCGGACTGCACCCCGAGGCCCTCGACCTCGTCGCCGTTCTCGCGCACGGTCACGTCGTCGGGGCCGAGGGACACCTCGCGCGGAACGTGCAGCGTGTAGGCACGCTCCGGGAAGGCCGGCCCGCCGGCCTCGTTGATCCTCGGGCCGTCGGCCAGCGCCGCCGGCGCAAGGGCGAGCCCCGCCGCAACCGCGACGGCAAGCAACGAGCTTGCGAGGCGGCGCTTGCCCATCAGGCCCGGCTCCCCGCTCGTCCGGCGTTGGCCCACGCGTTTAGGTCGCCATCGGCCTGCCCCCGGTTGTTGCCGAACAGGTGGGTCGGCAGCTCCACGCCGCGCTTGCGGAACTTGGCGTGGAAGGTGGGGTGAATGCCGGTTGGCGCCAGCTTCCCATGCACGGTGTGGTCCGAGCCCACTGCCTCGACCTCGAAGGTGAATATGTCCTGCAGGGTGATCACGTCGGACTCCATCCGCTGGACCTCGGCGATGGAGGTGACGCGGCGGCCACCATCCTCGAGGCGCTCGAGGTGGATGATCAGCTCGAATGCCGCCGAGACCTGCTGCCGGATCGCCCGGACCGGGAGGTCGAAGCCCGACATCAGGACCATGGTCTCGATCCGCGCCAGCGCGTCACGCGGCGAGTTGGCGTGGATCGTGGTCAGCGAGCCGTCGTGGCCGGTGTTCATCGCCTGGAGCATGTCCAGGGTCTCGGCCCCGCGGACCTCGCCCACGATGATCCTGTCGGGCCGCATGCGCAGCGAGTTGCGGACCAGCTCGCGGATCGGGATCTCCCCCTGACCCTCGATGTTCTTCGGCCGCGCCTCGAGGCGCAGGACGTGACGCTGGTTGAGCCGGAGCTCGGCCGCGTCCTCGATGGTCACGATCCGGTCGGCATCCGGAATCGCGGTCGAGATCGCGTTCAGGAGCGTCGTCTTCCCCGTTCCGGTACCGCCGGAGATGACGACGTTGAGCTCCGCCCGGACGCAGCGCTCGATGAACTCCACGACCTCGGGACTCACGGTCCCGAGCTTGACCAGGTCGTGCAGGGTCAGCCGCCGCCGCGAGAACTTGCGGATCGTGACCAGCGGGCCCGAGAGCGAGAGCGGTGAGATGACCGCGTTGACGCGGCTGCCGTCCGGCAGGCGCGCATCCACCATCGGCGACGACTCGTCGATTCGCCGCCCCACCTGCGCCACGATCTTGTTGATGATCCGGCGTACGTGGGAGTCGTCGATGAACCGCACCGGCGTCTCGAAGAGGCGCCCGTGGCGCTCGACCCACACGTCGTGAGCGCCGTTGACCATGATCTCCGTCACCGAGTCGTCGGCGAGGAGCTTCTCCAGCGGCCCGTGCCCGACGGCGTCGTCAGTGATCTCGTCCAGCAGACGATCGCGGTCGGCGCGCGCCACCCCGTGCTCCTGCTCGAGCAAGCCGCGCACCTCGGCGCGCACCCGGCGCCGCATGTCCTCGGGCTCGATCTCGGTCTCGAACAGGACACGCCCGAGGTCCGCGATCACCGTCTGATGGAGGCGGTTCTTGAGCTCGGCGAACGGGTCGACGTGACCGACCGGCGGCCGGGCTGAATTCGTCGCGAGGCGCTCGTGCAACTGCATCAGCCGGCCCTCCAGACGCGCATGCCGCGGCGGCGGCGGCCGTTCCCCGCCGGCACCCCGCCGTTGCCGTTGACGTCGGCGGCACGCAGGTAGAGCCCGGCCAGCTCGCGGAACGCGCCGGCGACCGGCGACCGGCTCCTGCCCTGGACGACCGGCACGCCCTCGCTGAGTGAGCGGGGGACGTCCCTGTCGCTCGGCACGAGAACGTCGGGCTTGCGGCCCACGATCGCTTCGACGTCGGAGTGGTTCAGGCCGATCTGGCTGTTGGCGCGGTTCAGCACCAGCGAGACAGACTCGCGGTCGTACCCCATCAGCTCGAGCGTCTCCAGCCCGAGC
This sequence comes from Solirubrobacterales bacterium, assembly GCA_035573435.1. GTDB lineage: Bacteria > Actinomycetota > Thermoleophilia > Solirubrobacterales > 70-9 > AC-56. The sequence goes on along the minus strand of DATMZR010000014.1, from coordinate 10,079 downwards.
TTGGTGTTCTTGAGCGCCAGGGTGTCGAGCATCCCCACCATGCAGACGTGCGAGGAGGCGTCGACGGCGGCGATCACCGCCGGGGTGAAGTCCGGCGGCGAGTCCACGATTACGAAGTCGTGGGTCGCCCGCAACACCCCGTAGACCTCGCGCAGCAGGTCATTCGTGACCACGCTCGCCTGGTCGGGACGCAGCGGCGCGAGCAGTGCCTGCGCCCCCGACTGGTGGGTCGAGAGATAGGCATCGAGCTTCTCCGCATCGAGCCCTCCGCCCGAGGTGGCGAGGTCGTAGAGGGTCCGCTCAGGCGCAAGCCCGAGAGCCAGCCCCACGTCCCCGAACTGGAGGTCCAGGTCGATCACAGCCGACCGCCTGCCCTGCCGGGCGAACTCGACCGCGAGGTTGGACGCCGCGACCGTCTTGCCCGTGCCGCCCTTCGGCCCGAGCACGCAGATCATCGGCGACAGCTCGCCGTTCGAGTCGACTGCGCGACCGCGACGCCGGGCAACCGCCTTCTCGAGCGAGAACATGACCCGCTCCGACGTCTCCGGCAACTTGATCACGTCGTCAGCTCCTGCCTCCAGGAGGCTGGGCACGTAGTACTCCGGTGCCGCCTCGCAGAGAACCACGACCGGTCGAGTCGACCGCAGCGCCGTTGCCTGGTGGACGAGATCGAGCACCGCGTCGGGCGCGCCGTGGCAGGCGATCGCCAGCAGGTCGATCGTTGGGTCCTGGAGCGCGTGGTCGGCCTCTGCCAGGCCTTCGACCACCCCGGTGACGGCCACCTGGCCGTCCGCCGGGATGGCTGCCTCGACCAGGCCGCGATCGACGTCCGGGTCGAGGATGACTGTTGCCTTGACGGGTTCGTGCATCGGTCAGCCCCCCACCGGGATCGTGTCGACCCCGAGCAGGCTCTCGAGCTGAACCGGGTTGATCTTCGAGTTCTTCGCCAGCGTCGGCGGGCGAATCGTCAGCCAGATCTGGCCCGTGTCGGACGCAAACGCGATTCGGCTCGCCTCGACGTCGGTGACCCGCACCACGACCTGGTGGTCATCGCTGTTCTGCGTCGAACTTGACGACTCCTCCACCTTGAGGACGAGCACGTTGCGCGCGAGCACGTCCATCACAGGCCGCGTGCGACCGCCCGACTGCTCCGCGTTGAAGCCGCCGAGGACGTCGATGCGCGAGCCCGTCTGGAGCTGGCCGATGTTCCCTTCGGCCTTCGACACCGGGATCGAGAGTGCACGCTGGACGCCCTCGAGCCGGCCGGCGATCGGGTCGGCGCCGGAGCTGAAGCTGTCGGACGTGAGCTGCTCGCCCTCGTAGATGGCCTCATTCGCGACCAGGCCACGAAGCGCGGACGGATCGGCGAATGCGCCCTCGGAGGCATCGACCTCGCTGACGTCGGTCGCGTTGAACAGCTTGGCCTCCGCGATCACGTCGCCGGAGGTGCCCTGGTCGATCGCGCGGTTTGCAACCAGGACCCGGACCTGGTCCGCGCCCGAGCGGACGCTGTCGCGGTAGTTGCTCATGAACACGAGCAGCACCCCGAGCGCCGCCAGGGCCGCCACGGCCGCCAGGGCAAAAGTGCCCGGGCGAGTCGAGAGTGCGAACCTCTTCGACCCGGCTGGCGCCGGCGTCTTCTTCTTCGGGGTCAGTTCCGGTGTGCTGGTTGGCATGGGTTCTCCCTTTCCTTGCTGTTTCTCATCTGGTCAGGACCGCCACACAGGAGGCCAGCTCGTCGAAATTGCAGAGCTCGCCTCCGGCGGAGCCGTCGTTCAGGCTTTGCACGTACTTGATGAAGTGGCCGACGACCGATTTGGAGGGCGCCAGGTCGTCTGTGGGACAGGTCGATTTCGAGCCGTCCCAGCCGGTGACATAGAAGGTCCCGAAGCCCGTGACCGGCACGTTCTCCTGGCCGCTTGACTGGAAAGTTCCGAACGGGGTGATGAACACCGGCACGATCCGCGGGTCGTCCTCGTCGAAGTCGGGGAAGCTGGACCAGTTGTTGGGGCTGACGCAGCTCGAAGGGTTCTGGGAGCCATGGATCCGCAGGTTCATCCCCTTTTTGATCTGTCCGGTCTTGTCGCCCGTTTCGACTGCTACGCAGTCCCAGGGCTGAGTGCTCGCCCACAGTGCGCCCCGCGTGCTCGGGCACGCTGTGCCTTGGTTGCGCTCGTACTCCGGCGCGCAGCCGGTGGCGATCTCGTTTTCGAGGTTGGAGACCGCCGGATCGCAGTCGAGGGCCTGGTTCTGGCTGCCGCTCCCGGCGGCGAACCGCAGCTCGACTACCGGGTCGTTGACGCTGTCCGCGTTGTCCTGGAGGTTTTGCTTGATGCCGATCTTGGCGACCACGTTGTGGGTGCAGGAGGTCTGCACGGCCGAGCAGCGCTCGAACGAGTTCGCCCAGCCCGAGCCACCCTCCCAGAGCTGTGCGAAGTGGATCGGCCCGCTGCGCGAGCTCGAGGCGGCGAAGCTACGCATGAGCGGCGCGGCCGACGATCCGAAGCTGCCCGTGCACCTGTTGTTGCCCTGGGTCCTGCAGGCGTTGCCGCCCTGGTTGCCTTTGGTCTCCTCCCAGTCGAGCCAGACGGAAACCGGGCCGACCTCCGGGTTGATCGCGGCCGGGGCGCCGTTGGTCTCCCAGACGCTCTTGCTGGTTCCGGCCTGACAGCTCTGTAGCGTCATCGGATAGGAGTTGCCGCCGACCCTCGCGGTCAGCTTCGGAGCGACATTCGCAATCAGTGTGTTGCAGGGCCCGAAGTCGACCTCCGCGTGGACGCCGATCGTGCAGCTGGTGGTCGCGTCGTGGAAATAGGGGTCCGTGCAGGTGCCCGGAGTCAGGTAGACGTTGCGCGCCAGAGGGGCGTTGGGCTGGGTGCCTGAGCCGGCCATCGAATAGCCGCGGGCGAGGAGGATCCCGTTTGCAGAGCCGGCGTCGTAGCACTCCACCAGGGGCTGGCCACAGGTCGTGGAGGTCGCGCCTCCGAAGGCCACCCGCACGCCGATCCGGTCGCGGTCCACGGTGAGCGGGAACGGGCTGGAGGAGTTGTCCCAGATGGCGAGGCCGTTCTGAGAGCCGTTGCGGGTGATCGGTCGGCTGCCGAGCACCGCCCCCGTCGCCTCGTCAATGAACGTCACCCGGCCGACCTGCGGATTGGTGTCGGGAACCCCCACGGGGAGCGTTTTGTTGAAGCGCTCGCGTTCACGGATCTCGACCCGGGCCTGGGTGTTGATGAAGTCCACGTTCGAGAACAGGCCCGCGACCTGGAAGAAGAGCGGCAGGTCGGTCTCGGTCATCTTCACGTCGATCACCTTCGTCGCGCACGGCGTCCCGTTCGGTGCGGTGTCGTCGACCGGGCTCTCCTGGTTGAACCAGGTGTCGGAGTTGAGCTCCATGTGCGTCTCGTCGGGCGGGGTACCGCCGAGCTGGTGGTTGAAGCCCGCTGTCTCGTCGCCGGAGTAGAAGCGCGCCGTCTGCTCGATGGGGGTGTCGTTGCAAGGGAGCGTGAAGTCCCCCGCGGCCGCCAGCGCGGCGGCGTCCGCTTGCGTCTGGAGGTGGCGGCGGTGGGTGAACCAGTTGCCTACGTCGACCACCAGGACGACGATCAGAAGCAGGACCGGCAGCCAGATGACCGCCATCACCAGCGCCGCCCCGTGCTCAGAGCCCAACATCGAAGCCTCGATTCCCCTGTTTCTCACGAGCAGCCTTCGCTGTACTCGCTCGGCTCGGCTTCGAGCCGCATCGTCGCCGAGCCGGTCAGGGTGGTCGTGGTCACTCCGCCCATTGCGTCCCCGATGAACGGCATCCAGTTGTAGTCGACGCTGACCGTCGCCTCGACCGGGTCGCCGACGCCGGAGGTCCCGTCAGGGAACTCGATGCAGACCTCCGCGCCAGCCGGTACCGAAGCGGTGCCGCCGTTGCGAAGCTCGTCGGTGTCGGCTTGGCCTTGGACCGACTCCTGAAGCGTCCCGCCGGGCCCGGGGTTGCGGTCCACGGCGGCAAAGCGGGCGGCGACATTGGCGAGGTGGGTCTCGTCGATCCAGTAGTTGAAGACGCGCCCGAACTCGAGCATGCCGATCAGGACCAGGAGCAAGACCGGCAGGACGAGCGTGAACTCGACCAGCGCCGCGCCCCGCTGGTCGCGAAGTCCGAGCCTCCTGGTCCGCCGGTTGTCTCTTGAAGAAGTCATCTGCATCCGTGCTTGGAACTGTTCGTGTGCCTGCTCGTATCGGGATAGAGGTGGCCCGCCGCCTGGCGCGGCGGGCCACCTCTCCCCGAATCTGCGATTAGCCGTCGTCGCCGTCGAGAGCGTTCTCGACCGTGTCGAGGACATCGCCGATGTCCGTCCCCACTAGTCCGAGGACGACGATCGACGCGATCGACACGAGACTCAGGATCAGCGCGTACTCGACGAGACCCTGTCCTCCCTCGCTATGACGGAGGGCCTGGAAGGCGCTCATGACGAAGAGGCCCATGCTCTTAAGCCGCATCACTATTCAGTTCACCTCCCTTCCCGGTGTTCCGGGTTCGGCACCCCTTGGTCGGGTGACCGTTTCATTGGTTCTTCCCGGGCGGGGCGCCTTGCCCGCGACTCCAGGAGTGGCCGCGAGAGTAGGAGGCGCCGAGCGCTGTGTAACCGGACAAAGGTCTAGTTCGACCTAGACCTTCGGGCGGTGTGAACCGCGCCGCCGGTCGCGATAGTGGCTCGCCCATGCGGCAGTCCAGGTACGAAAAGCATGAGGCCGCGCTGCGCGATGGCGAGGCCGCGGAGCGTCCGCGCGAGGCCGCCAACCGAAGGTGGGCGGTTGCAGCGGGATCGATGGGCCTCAGTTCGCTGGTGAGCGTCGCCCTGCTCGGGGGGGCGGGGGCGGCCAGTGGCCAGGACGTCGCACAGGCGGGAGGCGAGGCTGCTGCCGCCGGGGTCGATGCCTGTCCGGGCGATGAGGTAGGGGGGGGCGGCGCAAGCACTGATCCAGTGCCAGAGCGCTGCCCGGACCCGGACCCGGCCGGCCCCGGCGACAGCCAGCCTCCGCCCGAGTCCCCAGCTCAGCCCGAGCCCGCGCCTCAGCCCGACCCCTCACTTCCACCCGAGCCCCCGCAGCCCGACCCCGCGCCGGAGCCTCAGCCGGACCAACCACCGGTCGACGACGGCACGGACCAAGGCGATCCGGGGAGCGGGGGCCAGGACGATCCGGCGAGCGGCAAGCCCCATCCCGGCGGCGAGCACGGGGGCGCCGGCCCAGGTGGCGGACGTGCCGCCGGGGGTCGCGAGGGTGGCGGCGCGAGCGAGGGAAACGGGAACGGCGGCGACTCGACCGGCGGCGGCGGGCACGAGTCCCCCGACGGCGGCAACGGTGGTGCCCAGGTGGCCGAAGCGAGCGCTTCCTATGCGCCGGGCGCCGTCAGCGCTCCCGCCACGCAACTCGACGGCCTCCAGATTCCCTCCTTCCTGGTGCCGATCTATCAGGAGTGCGGGGACCGTTATGGGATCCCCTGGGAAGTCCTGGCGGCGATCAACCGCGTCGAGACCGCCTTCGGCAGCAACCTGAACGTCTCCTCTGCCGGGGCCGTCGGCTGGATGCAGTTCCTGCCCTCGACCTGGAGCGTCTACGGGGTGGACGCCAGCGACGACGGCCGCAAGGATCCATACCACCCGGCGGATGCGATCTGCGCGGCGGCACGTTACCTTCGCGCGGCCGGCGGGCAGGATGATCTTCGCAAGGCGATCTTCGCCTACAACCACGCCGACTGGTACGTGGATCTGGTCCTCGACTACGCGCGCCAGTACGCGACGCTCTACCTACCCGACCCGCTGCCGAGGGTCAGCCGACTCGATCGCGACTTCGCCCGCTCGCTGGCCAGGGTCTCCCGGGAGAGCGAGGTCGATTGGGCGAAGGTGCTCGCGATCCTGCGCGCTCGTGGAAACGTCGGCAGGACACCCGCCTCGACCGACGAGATGCAGTCGGTTGCCCGCCGCCTCTCGCGTGCGAAGGGCCGGGCCCAACGGCGCCCCTCGGGACTGTTCCGCGCCCCCAGGCTCGAGCCGCAGGTCGCCGCGCTGACCCGCTACAACCGCGCGGTGGGGCTGCCCGGACTGGTCAAGGGCCTCAACGCCGTCAAGGATCGCCTCGAGCAGCGGGTGCTCGACAGCGAGCGCATCGACGTGTATGACGGCGGTCGCGGGGACATCGCGGCGGGACGCGTGGACGTCCGGGTGCTGACCCTGCTGCTGTATTTGTCCGAGAAGTACGACGACGTCACCGTCACGAGCCTCATCGCGGGTCACGGCTACTACGCCCGCCCCGGCGTGCCCTCGATGCACCCCTTCGGGCGGGCGGTGGACATCGCCGCGCTCAACGGCATTCCGATCCTCGGCCACCAGGAGCCCGGCGGGATCACCGAGCAGGCCCTGCGCGACATCCTGCTGCTGCCCGACGAGCTCCAGCCGACGGAGCTGATCTCGCTCTTCGACCTCGGCGGCCCCTCGTTTGCGGCGGCCGACCACGACGACCACATCCACGCAGGCTTCTAGAGCGGCGAGCGATGGGCCGAACGGTGACCGTGGTGGGGGAACGAGGAGTGGTCTGCGACCGATGCGAGATGGCGGACAGCGCCTGGATGCGGCTGCGCGGGCTGATGGGACGCGCAAGGCTCGAGCCGGGCGACGGCCTCATGCTGAGGCCGGCATCGGCGATCCACACCTCCTTCATGCGCTTTTCGATCGATGCGGTCTTCCTTGACGACGAGCTCCAGGTGCTAGGGGTGCGCGAGGACCTTCGCCCCTGGCGTACCGCCGCCGTACCCGGCGCCAAGGCCGTGCTCGAGCTGGCCGCCGGTCAGGCCGCCAGCACCGGACTGGTTCCGGGCGCACGTGTTGGCATGACAACGCTGCGGAGGGGATGATCGTGAACGGTGTAACCGAGGCCAGCCCCCGATTCTTCGAGCTTTCTCCGGAGCGTCGCTGGCCGGCTTCACTTGCGGCGGCCGCGCTCGCGATCGCATCGCTCGTGCACTTCGGCCTCGGCGCGCGGGGAGTGATCTCGGCCGGTTTGGTTTGTTGCCTGTGCGTCCTCGCGGCCATCGACCTCGAGTGCCGGATGATCCCCAACCGGATCGTGCTGCCGGCCACGGGGATCATCCTGGTCGCGCAGATCGCGTTCTTCGGCGACTTTGCGCTCGAGTGGATCGCCTGCGGACTGGGCGCAGCACTGGTCCTCTTTCTGCCGACGCTGTTCAGAGCGGACGCGATCGGGATGGGGGACGTGAAGCTCGGCCTGCTGCTGGGCGTCGGGCTGGGGGTCGATGTCGTCAGGGCCCTTCTGCTCGGCTCGCTGGCCGCAGTGCCGGCCGCACTCTGGATCCTCGCCACTCGCGGCATGGCGGCCCGCAGCGAGACGATCCCGCTGGGGCCGTTCCTGGCCCTGGGCGGGGTACTGGCGCTGTTCCTGGGTGACCTGCCCAGCTAGTTGCCGCAGCTCGACCTCCGCGGCTGGTCGCCGCAGCTCCGATTCCGACCGTTGGCGCCGTTAATACCTGTGCGGTGCGAAAGGCGCCGACGCCCACCCTCGCCGCCTCTGCGAGCGCGCGTTTGCGGGGGCTGCTGGAGGCGAGCGGCGAGCAGGACGGGTTCACCCCGCGGGGCATGGCCGTCGCAGGCGCGCTGCTCGCCCTCAAGGATCCCGAGCGCGCGGCGCTGCCGCCCGCGGAAGCAATCCGCACCCAGTTGGAGCTCCTGGCGTCGGTCGGCCCCATGCGTGAGGTCTCCCTGTGGACGTTCGACGATGGAGGCCGGGTTCGCTGCACCGGCCATGCGGGCGGCAGGCCGTCGTCGGGAGTCCGGGGCGTCGCGCGGCAAGCACTGGTCGCGGGCCGGGAGACACCGCCCGGGGCCCACCGCCGACTGGTTGCCGTGGGCATCGGCCCCGCGACCGCCCCGACCGCGGCCCTCGCCGCCCGGGTTCCGGCCGGCCGTTCGGCGGAGGCCCTGTTGCTGCTCGCCGAGGCGTCGGCTCTTTTGAGCTGCGTGCTCGAGCGCCAAGCGCTGCTGGAAGCCGGCGAGCAAGAGGCAGCGGACGCAATCGCCGCCGCCGAACGGCGGCTGGCGCGGTGCGGCCTCGACCTCCACGACGGCCCGCTCCAGGTTGCGGTGGCGCTGCTGTCCGACCTGCGTCTGTTCGCGACTCAGCTCGAGTCCGAGCTTGCCGAAGGAGAGCTGGCCGCCATCCTCACGGGTCGCGTGGCGGACCTCGAGGCGCGGGCACTGGCGCTCGAGGGCCAGATTCGAGAGCTCGCGCGCAGCGCCGGCGCCCCGGCCGCCTTGACGGAGCCGCTTCGGGACCTGCTCCGGTCAGAGGCGAGGTCACTCGCGCAGGCAACCGGGGCGGACGTCCAGGTCGAGGTGCGTGGCCGGGTCGATGCCGCCACCCCCTCGCAGCGGATCGCGCTTCTGCGGGGCGTCCAGGAGGCGCTCCGCAACACCGAGGAACACGCCCGCGCGAAGAAGGTTCGGCTCAAGGTGGAGGCGCAGCCCGAGCGAATCGTTGCCGAGGTGCGCGACGACGGTCGCGGCTTCGATGTCGAGCGGACCATCGCCCGAGCCGTTCGAGACGGCCGGCTCGGCCTGGCCGGGATCATCGAGCGTGTCGGCATGCTCGGTGGGAGCGTTCAGGTGCGCAGCCGCCGTGGCCAGACATCCGTGACGATCAGCCTGCCCCGCTGGGAGCCGGGAGGCGCTCCGGCGTCCTTCGGGTCCTAGTGTGCCGGGAGACCCTGTGCCGGGAGACCCGTCACACGACGGCGAGCTCGGTCCTCGCCGTCGCGCTCGTCGACCTCCAGGTCTCCAACCAGGCCGTGCTTCTGAGCCCACCGCGCCGCTTCGGTGCGGTTCGTGACCTGGAGCTTTCGGAAGATGTTTGTGAGATGGAACTTGACCGTGTGTTCGGTCACCCAGAGGCGCTTGGCCACCGCCTGGTTGGAGAGTCCGGCCGCGACCCACTTGAGCACTGCCGTCTCGCGTTCGGTGAGCTCCTCGGTGAGCCCCTCGAAATCACATGAGGCCTCGGCGAACGGAGCGTGGAAGACGGTTCCCCGAACACACTGCCGGACGGCCGGTCCGAGGTCACGCGGTTCGACGCCCTTCGAGATGAAGGCATGGGCACCGCGGCGAAACGCCATTCGCACCGACGCCTCGTCGGTGAACCCGGAGATGACCACGACCCGTACCTCGGGATAGTTCTTCCGGACGCGCTCGGCGCAGGTCAGGCCATCGATTGCGCCAGGCATGTGCATGTCGATCAGGGCGACGTCGGGGCGGGTCCGAGCCACGGCAGCGAGCGCCTGCCGGCCCGATCGCGCCTCGGCGACGATCTTGATCCCCTGCGTTTCCAGAAGAGCGGCCTTGACCGCTTCCAAGGTCAGCTGATGGTCATCAGCGACCAAGACGCGAACCACTGATTTTCCCTCCATCCGCGGGAGCTGCCCCCCGCGGCTTGCTTGGACCCCCTAAAACACTGCCCGTAACCGTTTTTCCCATGCGAGCAGGTGTTTGTCGAATGAAATACCGCAAATCCGGCTCCGGGCCTACGCCAGAACTGGGTCGTCTGGGACGCGAAAGCCGGTGGAACTTCAGACGACTTGAACAAGGTTGCGAAAGTCCTGGACCGGACCCCACCCTTTCGCGAAACGGGGTTGCGCTGCTAGATTGAAGCTGCGACGCGGGGTGGAGCAGTCAGGTAGCTCGCCGGGCTCATAACCCGGAGGTCGTGGGTTCAAATCCCACCCCCGCTACTCAACGAAGCCCCTGCTAGAGCGGGGGCTTCGCTACGTGGGGAGCACGATCGATCCCACGCCCGCGGGCATCAATCGGGCATCAATTTCGATGTTGCTACGACGACGGGCGGAGGCCCAACTGGTTACGTCGTCCACTGACTTGTGTCTCGCGGCGGCCGAACTAGCAGCGTTTATCGAGGGGGCCCCGACCCTCGCCCGCCGCGCTGAGTGAGAGACCGTCCGCTTTAGCGCCAAGAGCCCGAGCTCCCAGGAATACCGTCCCATTCCCTCAGGGTTGGCGTTGCCGTGC
>DATMZR010000013.1 GCA_035573435.1 Solirubrobacterales bacterium | reverse complement strand
TCGGTTCGCGGCCAGGTTCTGGTCCGGCGCCCGGACCACGTGGTGATCGAGTCGGCCGGCGTCGGCTACCGCCTGGCGGTTTCCGTGGAGACGCTCAAGTCGGTCCCCGCGCGGGGCAAGCAGGCAACCCTCCAAGCACATCTCGTGGCGCGCGAGGACTCGCTGTCGCTGTACGGTTTCGCGAGCGAGGAGGAGCGCGACCTCTTCCTCCACCTCACCTCGGTCTCCGGAATTGGCCCCAAGGTGGCGATCGCCATCCTCTCGGGGGGGTCGCCTCGGGAGCTGATGCGGGCGATCGCCGCCGGGGATGCGAAGCGCTTCCAGGCCGCCCCCGGCGTCGGCAAGCGAACCGCCGAACGGCTGATCGTCGAGTTGCGCGAGAAGGTCTCGGGCCAGCTTGTGGAGGGCATCCCGCCGGGACAGGAGGGCGACGAGGACAGCCCGCGCGAACTGGCCCGTGACGGCCTCATGTACCTGGGCTACACGTTGACCGAGGCCCAGCGGCTCCTCGACGGCGCGGACGGCGAGAGCGCCGAGGAGCTGATCGAGGCCGCGCTTGGGCGCGCTGCCGACGGGGCGACGCGATGAGGGCGCCGAGCAGAGCGGGCGAAGCCCGCGAGTGCGAGGCGACTGGCAGGTGGATGTGGTGATGACCATCGCCCGCGATCCCGGGATCGAGCAAGAGGAGCGCCTGGCCGACGCCCGACTGGTTGGCGACGAGGAGGACTTGGACCGGTCGCTGCGCCCCAAGCGCTTGGGCGACTTCGTCAACCAGGAGCAGGTGACGGCGCAGCTCGAGGTGTTCATCGAAGCCGCTCGGCGCCGGGGCGAGCCGCTGGACCACGTGCTGCTCGCCGGACCGCCCGGCCTGGGCAAGACGTCGCTTGCCAACATCGTGGCGGCGGAGCTGGAAGCGCCGCTGGTGCAGACCGCGGGGCCGGCGCTCGAACGCAAGGCCGACATCGCAGCCTTCCTGACGGCGCTCGAGCCAGGCTCGGTCTTCTTCATCGACGAGGTGCACCGGCTCAGCCGGGCCATCGAGGAGACGCTCTACCCGGCCATGGAGGAGCGGCGCCTTCCCGTGGTGCTCGGTCAAGGTGCTGGCGCGCGCACTGTGACCCTCGACCTGCCGCCGTTCACCCTGGTGGGCGCCACGACCCGCACCGGGCTGTTGACGACGCCGCTTCGGGACCGCTTCGGGGTGTGCCACCGGCTGGAGCACTACGACCCCGCCGATCTGGCGCAGATCGTGCGCCGCTCGGCCGGCATCCTCGGGGTGGAGGTGGAGCCGGAGGGGGAGCGGGCGATCTCCGAGCGATCCCGGGGCACGCCCCGGGTTGCCAACCGGCTGCTGAAGCGGGTCCGCGACTTCGCCGAGGTCCGCGGCGCCGGCGTCGTGACGGGCGAGGTGGCGCACGAGGCGCTCGGACTGCTCGAGGTCGACACCGTCGGCCTCGATCGCCACGACCGCGGCATTCTGGAGGCGATCGCGATCAAGTTCTCGGGTGGGCCGGTGGGCCTCTCGACGCTGGCAGCCGCCGTGGACGAGGAGCAGGACACGATCGAGGACGTCTACGAGCCCTACCTGCTCCAGCAGGGCCTGATCAAGCGGACCCCTCGGGGGCGGGTGATCACGCCACGCGCCTTCGAGCACCTGGGCCTGCCGGTCCCGACCGAGGCCGCCAGCCTGTTCTGAGGCCGGCGCCAGGAGGCGAAGCCTGTCTGACCGCAGCGCGGCCGTTTACTACCCTCTCGGCGTGCCCTTCTTCATCTGTCCCAACTGCGGCAATCGGGAGATGTCGAGCGAGCGGACCGCAGGGATGTCGAATCGGCCCAAGGCATGTTCGCGGTGCGGAGGGAGCGATCTGTTCGAGCTCCTCGACGACTACTACCCGGCTCCGGAGGCGGCCTTCTTCGTCTGCGACCAGGAGGGTCGCCTGCTCGACGTCGGCAAGGGCGGCTTCGAGCTCACCGGCCTGAAGGACGAGTCCGTGATCGGACGCCAGGTCCAGGACGTGCTCGGGCTTCACTGGCTCGAGGAGGGCGACGGCGGTGCGGCGGCGGACGTGAACAAGGACGGCACCACTGATCCGATCGAGACCACGCTCGAGTGGGGCGTGCGCTCGCTCGGCAAGCGCGTCCAGGTGAACGCCGAGGGCGACCTGCCCGCGGAGGCGGTTGCGGACGTCTTTCCGGCCTACGACGACGACGGCGGGCTGCTGCTTGTCCTGACTCCGAGGTGAGCAACACCGATGGGTAGGCGGCGGCGCAGTCTCCTCATCCTCGTTTTCATCCTCGGCCTGACGGCCGCATCGGCGATCGTCATCGCGTCGAAGCGGACGGTGCTCGGCCTGGACCTGCGAGGCGGCACCCAGCTCATCTACCAGGGCGAGGAGACGGCGCGAACCCCGGACATCACGACGGAAGACATCGACCGCGCGATCGACATCATCCGCGAGCGCGCCGACAAGCTCGGGGTCTCGGAGCCGGAGATCTCGCGGATCGGGGACAAGGGGATTCAGGTCGGCCTGCCGGACGTCCAGAACGCCCAGCAGGCGATCGAGCAGATCGGGACCACCTCGCAGCTCTACTTCTACGACTTCGAGGGCAACGTGGTGCCGCCGCCCGGGGGGAACGCCCCGAGAAACCCGGCGCAGTCTCCGGATCCCAATCCGCAGGTCTACAGCTTCCCCAACCTGTACGACGCGGTCCAGTTCGCCTCGAAGCGGAAGCCGGAGTGCTTCGAGGACCAGTGCACGACGAAGGGGCCGACCTACTACCTGTTCGAGCGCAGCTCCCACCAGCTCCTCGCCGGCTCTGCGGCAAAGGTGAAGGACCTGTTCCTGCAGTTCCGCAACGAGAAGCGGCCGCCCGGCTCCCAGATCATCTCCGTGCCCCAGGGGACGGTCGTCGTCCAGGCGGAGTCCGAGGATCCCACGCTCTCTCAGGACAACAGCGAGATCTCGGTCGCTCCGCACTACGTGTTCAAGGATCGGCCGGCCCTCTCCGGCGACGACATCGAGAACCCGAAGCAGAACTTCGACCCGACCACCAACCAGCCGAACGTCACCTTCGACTTCACCGATGCGGGCCGGACCGCGTTCCAGGACGTGACGCGGACGATCGCGGAGCGAGGCGCGGCGACCGCTCCACCCGGGGGGGGACTTGGGGCGGCCGCCGATCAGTACTCCCAGCACTTCTCGGTCGTGCTGGACAACCAAGTCGTCACCCAGCCGATCATCAACTTCTCCGAGAACCCCACCGGGATCGACGGGCGGCAGGGAGCCCAGATCTCGGGCAACTTCACGATCAGCTCTGCGCAGGACCTGGCCGAGTTCCTGCGCATCGGCGCCCTGCCGATCAACCTCCAGCTGGAGAGCCAGAGCACCGTTTCGGCGACCCTGGGCCAGCAGGCGCTGGACGAGGGCCTCCGCGCCGGAGTCATCGGCCTGATCCTGGTGATCTGCTTCCTGATCGCGTACTACCGCATGCTGGGACTGGTCGCGACCGTGGGCCTGGTCGTGTACGGGGTGATCTTCTTCGCCCTGGTCAAGCTGATCCCCATCACGCTCACCCTGCCCGGGATCGCGGGCTTAGTACTCACGATCGGGGTCGCGGCCGACGCGAACATAGTCATCTTCGAGCGGATCAAGGAGGAGGCGCGCGCCGGGCGCTCGATGCTGTCCGCGATCGGCCAGGGTTACCGGAAGGGCATCGCGACGATCGTGGACGCGAATGTGATCACGCTGATCACCGCCTTCATCCTCTTCGTGCTCGCCACCGCGGGTGTGAAGGGGTTCGCGTTCACGCTCGGCGTCGGCACGCTCGTCTCGCTCCTTACGGCGGTGCTGTTCACGCAGGCGGTCCTCGGCTCGCTGGGGCGCTCGCGGCTGCTGCACTCGCAGCGGGCGCTGGGCGCCGGGCGGCAAAGGGTGCGCTGGCGCTTCGACTTCTCGGGCGCCAGCCGCTGGTTCTTCTCCATCTCCGGGGTGATCCTGGCGGTCGGCGCGGTGTCGTTTGCCACCAAGCAGCTCAACCTGGGAATCGACTTCGAGTCGGGGGCGAAGATCACCGCCAGCCTCCAGCAGGAGGCGAGCGTCGACGACGTCCGAGCGGCCCTGACGGACGCGAACGTCACCAATGCTTCGAGCGCCGAGATCCAGAGCGTCGAGAACCCCAATCTGGGCCCGAACGTGATCGACATCCAGGGCAAGATCCCGGTGGACGAGGTCAACAGCACCGTCAGGAATGCCCTGGAGCGGGACTTCGGGATTCGGGGCGGAAGCGACGGCTTCAACAGCACGAGCGTGGGGCCCACATTCGGGGCGCAGGTGGCGCGCAGCGCGGTGATCGCGATCGTCTTCTCTCTGCTCGTGATCTCCGCCTACGTGGCCATTCGCTTCGAGGCCAAGTACGCGATACCGGTGATCATCGCCCTGACTCACGACATCCTGATCACGGGCGGCATCTACTCGCTCACGGGCCGGGAGGTGACCAGCGGCACCGTGGCCGCCTTCCTCACCATCCTGGGCTACTCGATGTACGACACGGTGATCGTGTTCGACCGGATCCGCGAGAACGTCCCCAGGATGCCCCGCGCTGCCTTCTCCCAGATCGCCAACAAGTCGATGAGCGAGGTGCTCACCCGGTCGCTGATCACCGGGCTGTCGACCACCTTCCTGATCGCGGTGCTATTCATCTTCGGCGGCGCCACCCTGAAGGACTTCGCCTTTGCGATGGGGGTGGGCGTCCTCTCCGGGACCTACTCGTCGATCTTCATTGCCACGCCGGTGCTCACCCATTGGAAGGAGCGCGAGCCCGCCTACCGTGCCCGGCGCAGTCACCTGATCGCGGAGATGGGTCGCGTACCCACCTTCCCCGAGGACAACGTGGTGGCGCGGGTCGGGCCTGATGGCGAGCCCGTGCCAATGGTCCCTGTCGCGACTGGCGCGGAGACGCCGCCCTCGCCCGCGGTCGAGTCTGCGGAGGCCGAGCTGGTGACTCCCCAGGCCCCGGCGGACGCAGGCGATGGCGCGGAGGCAGCGGATGAGGCTCCGGAGCCCGAGCCTGAGCCGCTCGCCAGGGGCGCGCCGCCCGAGCCGGCCCGCCCCGCCCGCTCCGAGGGCGAGCGCAAGCGCCGCCAGCAGCGGCGGCGGCGCAAGCACGGGAGGCACCGATGAGCCTCTGCAAGGTCGTGGAGGCGGTGAAGAGCTGATGGCGGCGGTCGTCTGGTTCACAGTCGGGCTCGCGATCTGGCACTTCACGGTGTTCGTGCCGGACCGTTTCTGGGGCGGGATCGTCGGCGCGCTGCTCGGCGCGGTCGCGGGCGGCATGATCACCGGCGGGATCGCGCAGATCGTCTCCGGGTCGAGCATCGGCCAGACTGACATCGGCACTGTTCTGGTCGCGGTTCCCGGGACCTTGATCGGCTTGGCTGCGATCTACGCTTTCGGCGTCAGCAGGGAAGAGGCAGAAGGGGTCTAGGTCTCCCATTGCCGACGGCTGGGGGCGAATTCCGTCCCCGTCCGTTCTTAGCCTGGCCGAGTGCCCGGCACCGCTTCCGATCTCGAGTCCCCCGTTCGAGCCTTCCGAATGGAGCCCTATTCGTACGCCGAGGTCAGCATCCTGATGGAGGCCCTCGCGCTAGCCGAGCCGGTGGCCGTGACGCTGGTGCGACGTGGCTACCGGACGGTCGCCGAGGCCCGGGCCTTTCTGGAGGCCAGCACGGTGCACGATCCTTTCGAGTTCGACTCGATGGAGGAGGTGACCGAGCGGATCAAGGGCGCGATCGCCCAGGGGCGGACGATCACGGTCCATGGCGACTACGACTGCGACGGGGTGTGCTCTACCGCGATCCTCGTTCGTGCCCTGCGCGAGCTCGGTGCCCGCTGCGACTGGTACATACCCGACCGGCTCGGCGATGGCTACGGGTTGACCATGGCCGGCGTGGAGCGGCTGGTAGCCCGCGGGACCGGTCTGCTCGTGACGGCCGATTGCGGGATCACCTGCGCCACCGAGGTGGCGGCCGCCCAGGAAGCCGGGATGGAGGTGATCGTCACGGATCACCACGAGCCCGACGAGCGCCTTCCGGACTGTCCGGTGCTTCATCCCCGTGTGTCTAGGTATCCGTGTGAGGAGTTGTGCGCGACCGGGGTCGTTCACAAGCTCTCGGCGGCGCTCCTCGGGCCGGAGCGGGCAGCCAACGACCTCGACCTGGTGGCGCTGGCCACGGTGGCCGACCTGGTCCGTCTTCAGGGCGAGAACCGGGCCCTCGTCCGCGCGGGCTTGCAGACGGCGCGCCAGGCGCGGCGACCGGGGCTCCGGGCGCTGTGCGCCACGGCCGGCGTTCGTCCCGAGCGCCTCGACGAGGGCGATCTGGCATTTCGCCTCGGCCCGCGGATCAACGCCGCGGGCCGTCTGTACCGTGCCGACGCCGGCGTCGAGCTGATGCTCACTGCCGACGACGACCGGGCGGCCTCGATCGCGATCGAGCTCGACCGGGCCAATCGCGAGCGCCGTGATACCGAACGGGTCGTGCTCGCCTCCGCGGAGCGGGCGCGGGCCGCTCTCTCCGATGAGCTCGCGGCCGCCCCGGGGTTGGTGCTGGCCGGCGAGGACTGGCATCCGGGCGTGGTGGGAATCGTCGCCTCCCGGCTGACTGAGCGCCACTCGGTGCCCGTCGTCCTGATCGGGATCGATGGCGATGGCAGGGGCAAGGGCTCGGGGCGGAGCGTCCCCGGCTTTGACCTGCTGGCTGCGCTGGACGCGTGCGGGGAGCACCTGCTCCGCTACGGAGGCCACCGGGCGGCGGCCGGCCTGGAGATCGAAGCCGGCCGCGTGGAGGATTTTCGTGCCGCTTTCGTCGCGCATGTGAGCGCGACGCTCGGCGATCGCGACCTTGTCCGGACCGAGGTGATCGACGCCGTGGTGGGGGGCGAGAGCCTCGGTCACGAGGTCGCCGAGCAGCTCGAGCGCCTGGCGCCGTTCGGGATCGGCAATCCCGGCGTCCGCCTGCTCGTCCCCTCGGCTCGGCTGTGCGAGGTGCGGGCCATGGGGGAGGGGGACAGACACGCTCGCTTCCGGCTCCAAAGCGGCCCTCGCAGCGCTCTCGGCGTGGCGTTCGGGGTCAACGGCGAGCTTGCGCGCCCGGAGGTTGCGGAGCCCTTGGATGTCTCCGTGAAGCTCGAGCTCAACGAGTGGAACGGGGCGGTGGAGCCCCGCGTGGTCCTCGGGGAGCTCTATCCGGAGGCCCCCACGGCCGATGAAGAGGTGCGACCGTATCCCGCTGACCAGGAATGGTGGCGCCGGCTCGACGCCGAGCGCCAGGTTCGCCTCGAGGACTGGCCGCCCGGAGTCGTCGACGCTGCGGAGTCTGGTGATCGCCGCCAGGTCGTGGACCGGCGCGGCAGCTCCGGGGTGGCGGCGGTGGCTGCCCTGGCCTCCAGCGGCGCGCCGGTGCTGGCGCTCTGCGCGGACGCGCTTCGCCGCTGCGAACTCGTCGAGCGCGCCGCGGCCCCGGCGCGCTTCGGTGGCGGGCGAGTCGCGATTGCCTCGGGGCGGCTCGCTGACGACGCGGTCCAGGCCGCCATCGCCGAACTGGGCGAGGCGGACTGCGGCATCCTCCTGGCTGACTGGGGGGCCCTGGCGCGCGTGTCTTCGATGGGCACCGGCTTCGAGCACGTCGTGCTCGTCGATCCGCCTCCGTTTCCGCATCTGGAGCGGCTGGCATCTGCATCGCCACGCGCCCCGAATGGGCGAGGCGGCTTCCTGCACCTGGCCTGGGGTGAGGCCGAAGTCGACTTCGCGTTGCGCGTTCACGAGTCCGAATGGCCTCAGCGTCCAGCGCTGGTCGCGGTGTACCGAGCCCTGGGCGATCCCGATGTGGCTCCTCGCGGCGCCCTCGAGGGGGTGGGGCGCCATGTCTGTTCGCCGGAGGTCGCCGGCCGTCGCCTACGAGTATTGGAGGAGGCGGGCGCCGTCACCTGGCAGCATTCCGGCACCACACCCGCACTCCGCGTCGTATCCTCGGAGACGAAGGATCTCGAGCGAGTACAGGCATTCGTCGCCTACTGCGACCGCTTCGAGGAGGGCAGGCGATTTCTGAGCAGACAAAGACAACCGAGCTAGAACAGCCCGAGGACCCTGGAGAGGGGACCTCGACGCTGCGCGGGCGCCGGCCCGACGGCGCGACGGTGCCCGCCGACCGCCAGGGCCACACCCGGGTCGGGGCCGGGCGTGGCGACGGTCCACCCGTGGCGCCGCTCACCGACCGCGCCCAGGCGCTGGCGGACGACGAGCGCGCGCTGCTGGGCGATCTGCTGGCGGTGATCGAGGAGCACAGCGTCGAGGCGTCGCGAGCGATCGACGCCGAGGCGACCGAGCGCGCCTTCACGTTCGCCTGCGAGCGCCACGCCGATCAGCGGCGGCGCACCGGCGAGGACTTCATCACCCACCCCGTGGAGGTGGCGAAGATCTGCGCGGGCCTTCGGCTCGACACAGAAACCCTGTGCGCTGCCCTGCTCCACGACACGGTGGAGGACACGAGCGCCAGCCTGGATCAGGTCAGGGAGCTGTTCGGCGACTCCGTGGCCCAGCTCGTGGACGGGGTCACCAAGCTCACCGGGATCACCTTTCAGAGCCGCGACGAGAGCCAGGCCGAGAACTACCGGAAGATGATGGTGGCGATGGCCACCGATCTCCGGGTCATCCTCATCAAACTCGCCGACCGTCTCCACAACATGCGCACCCTGTCGGGGCTGCCGAAGCAAAAGCAGATCGACAAGGCCCGCGAGACGCTCGAAATCTACGCTCCGCTCGCACACCGGCTGGGGATTCACGCGATCAAGTGGGAGCTCGAGGACCTTTCCTTCCAGCGCCTGCACCCGCGCAAGTACGACGAGATCAAGAAGCTCGTCTCCCAGCAGCGCGCCGAGCGCGAGCGCTACGTGGACGACGCCGGCCGCTTCCTGAAGGAAGAGCTGAAGAAGGTGGGCATCGAGGCCGAGATCTCGGGCCGCGCCAAGCACTTCTACTCGATCTACTCGAAGATGACCAAGAAGGGGCGTGAGTTCAACGAGATCTACGACCTCACCGCGATGCGGGTGCTGGTGGGGTCTGTCAAGGACTGCTACGGGGCCATAGGGATCATCCACTCGATCTGGAAGCCGCTGCCCGGCCGGTTCAAGGACCTGATCGCGACCCCGAAGATGAACTTGTACCAGGCGCTCCACACCACGGTGATCGGCCCGGAGGGAAGGCCGCTCGAGATCCAGATCCGGACCCCGGAGATGCACGAGACCGCCGAGTACGGCATTGCGGCCCACGTCATCTATAAGGAGGGAGCGCGCCTCAAGGGCGACCCCGGCAAGGAGAAGATGACCTGGCTGCGGCAGCTGCTCGAGGTCGAGGGAGACCAGAACCCCACCGAGTTCCTCGAATCGCTGAAGGTGGACCTGTTCGAGGACGAAGTCTTCGTGTTCACGCCAAAGGGGGAGGTCAAGAACCTCTCGGCCGGCTCAACCCCGCTCGACTTCGCATACGCGGTTCACACCGACGTCGGCCACCGATGCGTGGGCGCCAAGGTGAACGGCAAGATCGTGCCGCTGCACTACCAGCTCAAGTCCGGCGACATCGTTGAGATCCTCACCGCGAAACAGGAGCGGGGGCCCTCCCGCGACTGGCTGGGGCTGGTGCGGACCAGCAGGGCGCGCAACAAGATCCGCGCCTTCCTGAAGCGCGAGAACCGCGAGGACGCCGAGCGCAGCGGGCGCGAGCAGCTCCAGGACGCCTTCCGCAAGCGCGGCCTGCCGCCGCAGCGGCTTGCGGCTTCGCCGCTGCTCGCTGACGTCACCCGCGAGATGGGCTTCCGCAAGGCCGACGACTTCTACATCGCGGTCGGCCAGGGGAAGGTCTCGCCGAAGACCGTCGCCAACAAGGTCTTCCAGCGCCTGAAGCAGGGCGAGGCCGTGGCGGGCGACGAGACCGAAGCGCGCCTCGCGAGCGTCTTGGAGGGGCGCGACGAGCGCCAGCGGCGCACCCAGGAGGCCTCGGACTACGGGATCAACGTGAAGGGCGTCGACGACGTGATGGTTCGGCTCGCGAAGTGCTGCCGCCCCGTGCCGGGCGACGAGATCGTCGGCTATGTCTCGCTCGGCCGCGGGATCACGATCCATCGCGAGGACTGCAACAACATGGCCGCCCTCCGGAAGTCGCCGGAGCGATTCACGCCGGTCGCCTGGGAGGGGGACAACGCGGCTTCCTACCGCGTCGAGCTCCAGGTGGACGCGTGGGATCGCACTCGGCTGCTCGAGGACCTTTCGCGAACCTTCGCCGAGACCGGGGTCAACATCATCGAAGCCGTCTGCACCACCAGGCACCCCATGGTCAAGAACCGGTTCGTGGTCGAAGTCGGCGACAGCGAGCAGCTGCGCCAATGCGTCGGGCGGCTTCGCAACGTCGACTCGGTGTTCGACGCCTACCGCGTGACGCCCACCGGCTGACTTTCAGGCGTCCAGGTCAGCCGCCCGGCTCTCGCACCGCCGCGCGAATCGCCTCAGCGGTCCGGAGCGCGTGCTCCTCGCTCTCGTACTTGTGGCGCGGCCAGAAGAACCCGCGTAACCCGTCCTTGCGGTTTCGTGGCACCAGGTGCACGTGGAGGTGGGGGACGCTTTGGCTGACGATGTTGTTGAGGGCGATGAACGCGCCCTGGGCATCCATCGCCGAGCGGATGGCAGCCGACAGCAGGCGGGCATTCGCGAACAGAGGGCCGAGCAGGTCGTCGGGCAAATCCCAGATCGTCTCGTGATGCTCGCGCGGGACGAGCAGTGAGTGACCCGGAAACAGCGGCCGGTGGTCGAGGAAGGCAAGGGAGCGCTCGTCTTCGAAGACGACGTGGGTTGGCTCGCCGCCGTTGACGATCGTGCAGAAGCGGCAGCCGTCGGTCACGGGCCGCGACTCAGGCGACGATCGTCAGGGCGCCTGGCTCGATGCCGATCTCGAGCTCAGCCCGATCGCCGATGTAGTCCCCGTCCACCTGGACCGGGAAGGCGCGAGGGCTGCCCTGGGCGTCGTGCGAGACCGACTCGATCCGGCCTCCGGCGATGCCCTCGTAATGCTCGATCCGGCGGTGCGCCGTTGCGCGAAGGCCGTCGAGCAGCACCCGGGCGGCGATCGTCGGCATGTCGCGCTGAACGGCGCGGCCCAGCATGGCGGCCGACAGGGTGCCGTTGTCGAGCGCGGCGCCCTCACAGATCCGCAAGGGCTGGCTGCCGAAGTAGGTGAACGGATCGGAGTTCTGGACGATCGCGGTCACCCCCTCGGCCGAGTTGCCGTTGGCCTCCAGGCGCATCCGAATCGGGTCGCGAAGGTAGTGCATGTAGAAGCCGGAGATGGCCGCCCAGGTATAGAACCAGCGTCCACCGCGGGCCTTCAGCCGAGGGCTGGAATCCACCCGCTTGGCGGCTGTCGCGTCGAGCCCGGCTCCGCAGGCGAAGACGAAATGGCGACCGCTCGCGAGCCCGAGGTCGATCTTGCGAGGGCGGAAGTCGTCGGCGAGGCCAAGCAGATGCTCCGTGGCATCGACGACATCGTTGGGGATGCCCAGCGTGCGACAGACCACGTTGGTCGAGCCGCCGGGCAGCACCGACACGGGCACGTCGGTGCCGGCGAGGCCGTTGGCGACCTCGTTCAGCGTCCCGTCCCCGCCGAACGCGACCACGAGGTCGTATCCGCCCTCTCTGGCCTCGCGGCCGATCTCGATTGCGTGGTGCTGTGCCTCGGTGGTCACCGCCTCGACGTCGTAGCGTCCCTGAAGCGCGTATACGACCAGGTTCTTCAGCCGGTCCGAAACCGTGGTGGCGTAGGGGTTGACGATGATCAGCATCCGCTTCTTGCGGGCGCGCTCGGCTGATCCGTGTCCATTCGCGGACGACTCGGTGCGCGGCGGAGCCTCGATCGTGATGGAGTCGGCGGGCACTCTCGGGCGTTCCTCCGCCGGCAAGTTACTCGAGCCCTCCGAAGCGAACCAAATCGCCGTCCTGGGTCTCTCGAGCGCGTCCGTCGTCGATCAGCAGGTCGAGGTGGCCGAGTACCTCCGAGAGGGTCAGGAAGGCCTGGGTGACCGCTACGTTGCCCCATAGCTCCTGAGCGATCTCGTAGGCCGTGCGAGGATGCTCGCTGATCAGGCCAAGGATCCGATCCGCCCGGCGACGGTGGAGCGCGAAGCGCTCGTCGATCAGCGCCCGATGGTCGACGATCGGCTCGCCGTGTCCGGGGAGAACGATCTGGGCCGGGAGCTCCCTCGTGCGGCGGAGCGACTCGAGGTACATCATCAGCGCGCGCGGACGCTCCTTCGAGCCGTCAAGGGGACGGGAGATGAGCGGGTTCGAGGAGATGTGGGCGATCAGGTGGTCGGCGCAGAGCAGGATCCTTCGCTCGGAGTCCCAGAACAAGGTGTCGGACGGGCTGTGACCCGGCCGGTGCTGAACCTCGAGAGCCCGATCGTGGAGACGAAGCTCCTCCGCGTCGTGGAGGGGCCGCGTCACCTTGGCGCGAGCGCCCCAGGCACGGAAACTGCGCGATACCGAGCGGAGGGCCGTGACCACGTCTTCGGGGATCCCATGCCGGAGCATCAGCGAGGCCGCGAACTGGTCCTCGAGCTCCACGTCGTCACCGAAGTTCTCCAGGAACGGAACGACGACGTCGATCGCCGCCACCTCTGCCCCCGAGCGCGAGGAGATGATCTCGACCAATCCCAGGTGGTCGATGTGCTGGTGGGTGAGCACGACCAGCTCGATCTCCTCGAGCGAGCGCCCCAGGGCCGAGAGCTGGCGCTCGAGCTCGTCCAGCGATTTGCCCGAGTTCGGCCCCGTGTCCACCAGGGTCAGCGGCCGGTCCTCGATCAGATAGCAGTTGACCCGACCCACGGCGAACGGGGTCGGAATCTGCAGCCGGTGAATACCGGCCTCCGTAGCCTGATCGAGGGCTTCTTCCGGCGTCACGACTGGATCAGGGCAAGCACCTCATCTCGCCGTCGCTCCATGTCGTCGCGTGAGACCAAAGACTCGAGGTTGAGCCGCAAGAGCGGCTCCGTGTTCGACGGGCGCACGTTGAAGTGCCAATCCGGGTAGTCGACCGAAACGCCGTCGAGGCACGAGACCTCGCCGTCCGCATATCGGCCCGCCAGCTCTTGCATCTTGGCGCCCTGGTCATCGACCTCGGAGTTGATTTCTCCTGAGATGAAATATCGCTCGCGAAAGGCGCTCACCAACTCCGACAGTGTCCCGGTCTCGACCGACAGCAGCTCGAGCACAAGGAGCGCCGGGATGGTTCCCGAGTCGGCGCACCAGAAGTCGCGAAAGTAGTAGTGGCCGGAGACCTCGCCGCCGAAGGCGGCGGCGCGTTCGCGCATGGCGCTCTTGAAGAACGCGTGTCCGACGCGGTTAACGTACGAGCTGCCGCCGCCTTCGCGCACCGTCTCGGCGACTGCTCGGCTGGCGCGAACGTCGTAGAGGATGGTTGCACCCGGGTCCTTGGCGAGGATCCGCTTGGCCAGCAAAGCCGTCAGGAAGTCGCCGTCCACGAACTCCCCGCGATCGTCGATGAAGAAACAGCGATCAGCATCACCATCCCAGGCGATCCCCAGGTTCGCCCGCTTCTCGACCACCTTGTCGATGATGAACCGGCGGTTCTCGGCCAGAAGCGGATTCGGCTCGTGGTCCGGAAACTCGCCGTCGGGGACCCAGTAAGTGGTCACGAGATCGAGGCCGAGGCGCTCGAGCAGGGGGCCGACCATCGGCCCCGCCATTCCGTTGCCGCCGTCCACCACTACGCGCAACGGCTGGACGCGGCTAGGGTCGATGAAACCCAGCGCCCGGCGGTGAAAGTCGTCATACACGTCCACAGCCTCCACCGACCCGCCACCCGGGGGGTCCGGGAGGCCGGCCTCGATTGCGGCGCGCACGTCGCCGATCCCCGCGTCGCCCGAGAGGGCCAGTGCGCCTTCGCGGACAAGCTTGATGCCGGCGTAGGCCTTCGGGTTGTGCGAGGCCGTGACCATGGCGCCGCCGTCGAGCTCGCGGGCGCCGACCAGCTCATAGAGCATCTCGGTGGCGATCATTCCCGCATCGAGGACCGCGCAGCCCTCCGCGACCAGGCCGTCGCGCACCCGCCGGGCCATCTCCGGCGCCTCGACCCGCATGTCGCGACCCAACCCAATTCGAAGCTCACTGGGCTCCTTCGCGCGCAGGCCCGCGAGCACCCGGGCGAAGGCGCGGCCGACCAGCCAGGCGGTGTCGCCGTCGATCTCCTCGCCGTAGAGACCTCGAATGTCGTACGCCTTGAAGATGCCGGGCGGTACGGTGGCGCCGGGCCGCGTGTCGCCAGGGCTCAAAACGCGCCCTTCAGCGCCTCGTAACTCTGTTCGAGCGATTGGGGCATGACGCGCGTATCGGCGAGCACGGGCATGTAGTTCGTGTCGCCGGCCCACCGGGGGACGACGTGCAGGTGGATGTGTCCCTCGTATCCGGCGCCTGCAACTCGGCCCTGGTTGACGCCGACGTTGTAGCCGTGCGGCTCGTACTTCCCGTCTAGCGCGGCCATCGCGCGCTGCGTCAGCGCCATCATCTCGGCGACCGTGTCGGGGTCCAGCTCCTGCAGGGTGGGCAGGTGCTCGTAGGGGGCAACCATCAGGTGGCCGTTCGTGTACGGGAACAGGTTGAGGATCACGAAGCACCGCTCGCCGCGGGCGACGATCAGGTTCGCCTGGTCATCGTTCTCGGCCGGCTTGGTGCAGAAGATGCACTCCGATTCCGTGTCCTTCGAGGCGTCCCTCACGTAAGGGAGGCGCCACGGCGCCCAGATCCGGAAGTTGGCCACACCACGCATCGTATGCGTCAGGCACGGAGACAAGTCCCCGTCGCCAAGCGCCCACTGTCGTTCACGCTCAAGACACAGGAAGGGCGACGCTCCGCCGTGCCTCTCCTCCATACGGCGAGGCCATCCCGAAACGGAGCCATCGCCCCTCCAAGCTGATGCTCCTCCATCGAGGCCGCGCTGTCCAGCCTGCTTACCCGAACGCGGGTAGACGCTATTCGACGGGCCTGCCTTCGCCCTCGTCCAATGGCTCCCCGAGCCCGGCGGCTTCGAGGGCTTCAGCTCGCTCTTGGAACATCCGAAGGCGAGTGATCTGCCCGCTCTCGACCGTGCTCACGAACGTGCTCCTCGCAATCACTTCGATTCCCTGGCGCCCCCGACTGTGGGAGGTGTTCGAGTACACGACCTCGGAACCCGCCTCCGCCCAGCCGTAGGTCTGGAGTTGGACATCATCGAACGTCGACCAGAACTCGTCCCAGAAGGCCTCGAGCTCACTATGACCCCGATAGACACCCTTGAGTGGTCCTCGGGCACGTGACCAGTCAATTTCCGCGTCGGAGCGCCACAAGGCAAGCAACGTCGTCAGGTCGCGCTGGTTCCACGCTTCGACCGAACGCCGCACGACCTCAACGTTCTCCTGCGACATCGCCCGCTCAGTATCTCGTTTTGGGGTTGCTCGGCATCAGGTTCGGCCAACGGAGGTAGGCTGACGGCATCGTTCAGCGCGTTTCCCCCGATGTCGTGGATCGATTGCGGCTCGAAGAGCGATTCGAGTGCTGGAACCGAGGCGAGTTCGACCTCATGCTGGAGCCGTACGCGGAGGACGCGGTGTTCGACATTTCTGCCGTCTTCACCGATATCGCGCCCGTACGAGGCCACGAGAACCTGCTTCGTTGTTGGCATGAGATGCGGGAAACCTGGGCCGGGCTTCGCATGGACCCGGTTGAGCTACTCGATGCCGGCGACGGGCGCTACATCGTCGATCTGCGCCTATGGGGGAAGGGCAGGCGAAGCGGTGCCGAGGTGGATCAACGCTTCGCGATGCTCTACGCCGTCCGCCCAGAAGACGGCAAAGTCACCCACGCCCAGATGCTCCCGGACACTGCAGCGGCGACCTCCGCTGTGAAGTCATCCGCCACTCAGACTGCCTGATTCACCGCGCTTTACCGTGTTCAGCGGTATTGGGCTAGGTCCCCAGCGCAACGCGCCATCCCATGAAGCCCCCGGCAGCGTCGCCACGCTGGGGAGCGGGACGCTATCGCGCTTAGACCTCGATGCGAAGGAGCTTGTGCCAGTCCTCGTCGATGGAGCGCAAGTCCTGCACCAGGGCCTGTTGAGCCGTGGCCCATTCGTCGGTGGGATCGAGTCCCATATCGACTCGCCACGCGTTCGGCTCAGTGAGTCGGATGGCTCGCTTCTGGGCAAGTGCCGCGATAATCTTCCCGACCCTCCGCTCGTTGGCGTTGGCCCGTGCGCTGAGGCGAGGCTCCCAGGTCGAAACCACGAGCCACTTATACAGCGAAGGCTGATCGCCGCCGGCCTCGTCGAAGGTCATGGGCGCTGGATGTCGCCGAGAAGCCCCGGCGGCCTCATGCCCCCAGCGAGCGCATCCGATCGAATAGATCCTTACTCACGAGCATTAGCAGGGCAGCGCTGCCGTGTGAAACGTCACCGAACGGGGTAACGGGCGGGCAAGTTCAAACCAACCGAAGAGAGGGAGTAGGCATGGCAACAGCAACGGCGTCCCCCACGAACGAGGCACCCAGGCAATCTCGAACGACCATCATGGGCGAGATCGGAATGATCGAGGAGCGATTGGCCGCTCAAGCCAAAGTGCAGCAGCGATTGCTCGAGTTCGCACAGGAGCTGAAGGCTTCCATTGACCTGGCCCATGAGCGTATCTCTGGAGTATCCGAGGGACTCGTGAGAGTAGGAGAGGTCATTGGCGACCCACCATCTTCGAATCCCCCTTCGAATTGAGCAGTCGCCATCCTGGGCCACCAGACGCGAATTAGCCGGTCCACCGTGGAACCGGGCCGCCGAGACGCCCCACGGCGAGTAGACCCTGGGCTCTCCTGCGACATCGCTACTCCCGCAGGCCGGCGGCTTCGAGGGCCTCAGGGTGATCGAAGTACTCCTGTGCTCGGATCACCCGGCCACCCTCCAATTCTGCATGGATTGCGAACGGGTCGGAAGGAGGGGCATCGCTGGCCTGCGGATGCGTCGGGGCATCCGCGAGAATCAAAAGCCGCCCGCCGAAATCGATGAGTTCCACCTGCCTCAGGTACAGCTTTCCGCCCGCGATCGTGTCCGCAGCCTCGGCGTATCTGCGAAAGCCTTCCACGCCGCGATAGCAGGGTTCCACCAGGCCGTCCTCCACCCACCGGCGGCCCGGATGAAGCTCAAATCCCGGGTCCCAGCCGATGAACGCGGCCTCCAGATCGCGGCGGTTGTAGGCCTCGAGCCCAACCCGTACGCCTCGCCCGATGGCTGCTTGGCGCAGACGCGAACTGGCAGAGAGCCTTCCGACCAGGCGAACGTACGCAGCGGTCAATCGGGGAAACCGCAGCAAGAACCGCTGATCGAGTGTTCGAGTGGACACTTCCCGGACTCGGAGAGGTCGGCGGATGATCTCCAGGTTCTCCTGCGACATCGTCCGCGCAGTATCTCGCGCGAGTTTAGGAGCGCGCTAGGTGCAGGTTTGCGAGTCGTTCACCGTCTGCGTCTTCGTGCCGGATGGGGCCGTCCAGGTGAACAGTGTCTGCAGGTTCCACTGGCGGTTGCCCGCGGGCGGATCGATACAGCGGGCGCGGACGTAGCTGCCGCGGCTGATCGAGGCGTTGAGATGTACGAGCCGGATGGGCCCGTCGGAGACGCCATTGAGGTCGATCTGACAACCCCGTCGGGGGTCTGGCGCCGAGCAGCCGTCGGGATCGGTGAAGTCAGCACCGATGTCCGGGTTGGCCGACAGGTCGCCCTGGATCACGAAGCTTTGGTCTCCGTCCGTGTTGGTCGTCGGGCCGCCGCAGTCCATCGGGCCGGCCATCTGGTCGATCTTCATCCGGATGAACAGCAGGACCTCGGAGGTATCGCCAGAGCCGTTGAACACCAAAACGCAGGCGGTGGGAGTCTGGCCGGCGAGGCTGAATGTCGCCTGCCCGTTGGTGAAGTTCGCGGTCGCGGGCCATAGCCACGCGTTGTTGGCGGCCCCGGCGGCGGGCCCGCACGCCTCCAGCGCCTGCTGGATGGTTGTGTTCCCTGAGAGGTCAGCCGGGTCGCACTTCGGGAACGAATCCGGGTTGAAGTTGAAGTCGTCGTCGAGACGGAGCTGGATCCGATTCATCACGTGCGCGGCGCCCGTGTAGTTCGTGTGAGTACCAAAAGAGAGCCGGCCGGACTTGACCGCGCTCCCGGGATTGCTCGGCGCGAACGAGAAGTTGACGCTCGAACCCGTCGCCAGGGCGACGCCCGTTACAGACAGCACGCCGACCGTCGCCAGCGCGAGAACGACGGCTGAGCGGCTCCGCAGGCCCGCGAAGCGCTCCGTGTGGGCCCGATGAGGGCGACGTCCGCGACGCATTGGGGGGAAGTCT
The DNA here is from genome assembly GCA_035573435.1 of Solirubrobacterales bacterium. Classification (GTDB taxonomy): domain Bacteria; phylum Actinomycetota; class Thermoleophilia; order Solirubrobacterales; family 70-9; genus AC-56. Next base: position 89,739 of record DATMZR010000013.1, on the reverse strand, counting down.
CTCAGTCCTGTCACGCTGGGTCAACCTCGAAGGTGCAAAACGCGGACCGACTGCCGCACTGCCTCAAACGGCCCGCGTTTCACAGGGGCCACACCCGTCCCGTGGGAGTCGACGGGCGGTCGGTACTCATTACCCGGTGGGCGCGGAAGCTAAACCGGTCTGGGCATGGCCGCGTCAGGGTTGCGCGCGACAGCTGAAGCCGGCGCAGTTCTGGAGATCGTGGAGGCTCGCCGCCAGCTGGGCCTCCACCGTTGCGTAGGAGGGGTCGCCGTCACGGTTCTGGAGCTCGAACGGGTCCCTTTGCAGGTCGTAGAGCTCCCTCTCGCCGCTTCCGTGCTCGGCATATGTGTAGCGCCCGGTCCGAACCGCCGAGAACCGCGGCTGCTCCTTGAAGCTCGGCTGCTCGATCAGCAGCCGGCGCCCCTGCACCAGGCTGGGGTCCTGTGCGACGGGAATCAGCGAGCGCCCGTCCATGACCAGGCCGGGGTCGGCGTTTGCTGCGTCGACGACCGTCGGGGCAAGGTCCGCGTTGATCGACAGGCCAGAGACGGTCTCGCCGTGCGGGATGCCCGGCCCGCGCATCTGGAGAGGCACCTGGACCGACTCCTCGTAGACGCGCTGCTTGCCCTGAAAGACCCGATGCTCGCCGTGAAAGAACCCGTTGTCGGAGGTGTAGATGATCAGCGTGTTGTTGAGCTCCCCGGCGGCCGCCAGCGCCTCGACGAGCTTCTTGACCCCCTCGTCGACCGACAGCAGGGATTCCAGCTCGCAGCGGTATTTGCGCTGAATGTCTGAGACCTGGTCCGCGTCCAAGCGTGGGAGATTCCGGATCGCGGCGGGCTTGTCCGAGACGTCTTGCTCGTTGAAGTTCGGTGGCTTCGGCAGGTGCTCGGAATCGAACGCGTGCGCATGGCGGGGCGCGGGCTTCGGCGCGTACTTGCAGCCGGGCGGCGGCTGTGGGTTTGGGTCGGGGCCGCCGATGTGCGGCGCCGTGTAGGTGAGCCAGAGAAAGAACGGCTGTGCGTTGGGCGCGCGGCGGCCGACGAAGTTGACCGCCTTTCGAGTGAGCACGTCCTCCTTGTAGTCGGCGGGGTCATGGCCAAAGTGGACCAGGGTGCCGTTCTGGTTGATCGTGTAGTCATAGAACTTGAACGCGTTCGCCTCTGGGTAGAGGTTCGCGGCGGTCGCCTGCCACTCCGACCAGCCGGGCGGGACCGGCGGCTTGTTCGCGTAAAGGGCCAGGTACTTCCCGATCATCGCCGTGTAGTAGCCCGCATCGTGGAGCCAGACCGCGAGGTTGTTGTTCGCGTGCAACTCCTGAAAGCGCTCGAAGCCGCCATTCGGCGGCGTGTTGCCGATCACGCCGTGGTTGTGCTCGTACTGGCCAGTGAGGAAGGTGGCTCGGGAGGGGCAGCAGAGCGAATGGTTGGTGAAGTTGTTCTTGAAGATCGCCCCCCGGCCGCCGATCAGCGAGTTGACGTTGTGCATCACTCGCATCGATTCGACCGTCTGGTCATCGGTTTCGACCACGAGGATGTTCGGCCGCACTGCGGCAGCCGACGTCTGACCGTGGGCAGCCGGGTGTAATCCGGAGAGGAGCGCCACCGCGGCGGTCAGGCCGAAGACGGCGAGCAGCGGGATCAGCTTCTTGGCGATCCCAGGTCCGCGCAGGCGCGGCGGGCGGCCTGACCCCCCGCTAACGTCGCTCGCCACTGGGCACCCCCTCCTGGCGCTGTTGGAAGACCGAAACTGGCGATCGAGCGTACATCACCGGCATGGTGGAGGCGACAGCCGTGGTCGTCTCCGCGAGTGGCGCGTACCGCCCCAAAGCCGCCAAGTCGGGGCCGTGGCCTCAGGCCGGTTTGACCACCAGCATGTCCTGGCCTGCGCCCTGGCTCTGGCGACCCGTCCAGCGACCGTACCGGATCGGCGCGTGGAGCTCGAAGCCCGCCTGCTCGAAGAAGCCCAGGACGTCTTCCTCGCGATACGCGACCGCCGCCTCCGGCCGCCTGGCGATGTCGTAGAAGTATCCGTCTCCCTCGTGGGCGAACCGGCGCTTCGCGCGGCCTGCGCGAGCCGCGTCCAGCGACTCTTCATTGAGCAGGAAGAAGGTCATCAGGCATCGCCCCTGCGGGCGAAGGACCCGGCGAATCTCCTGGAGGTAGTGCCGCAGCTCGGGCGGCAGCATGTGAGTGAAGACGGAGGTCAGAAACGCGAAGTCGAACGATTCGTCCGGGTAGGGAAACTCGAATGTCTCGGGATCCAGCTGGCCCTCGGGGTTATAGACGCCGTTGAGCACGTCGACGTGACGAAAGTGGAAATTCGGGTGTTGTGGTGCGATGTTCTCCTCGCACCATTCGATCGCGTTGCGAACGACGTCGAAGCCCTCATAGCTCCCGGTCGCGTCCAGATAGCCGGTCAGGGGTTGCGCCATCCGGCCCGTTCCGCAACCGGGTTCCAGCACCGCTTGGTCGGGGGTCAGGCTCCCCAGCTCCACGAACCAGCGGAGATACAGGTCTCCGGCAGCGCGGAAGTCCACCCCGGGCGTCTCCCGGACGCGGACCTTCCGCCTCAACGCTGCCGCTGGGGCCGACGCGGGCCGGCGACCGAAGCGGCGACGGAGGTACGTGATCAGCGACATCGATCTAGAGCCAGCCGCGGCGCCGGAAGTACGCGACCATGCCGACCAGCAGGACGAGCATCGAGCCGACGATCACGAAGAAGTCGACCGAATCCCCCTCGCCGGGGACGCCGACGTTCATGCCCCAGATGCTGGCGATCAGGGTCAGGGGCAGCACGATCACGCTGATCGCGGTCAGGAAGCGCAGGATGTCGTTTACGCGGTGGGAGATCACCGACTCGTTGGTGTCCTCGAGGGCCTCCACGACCTCCTTGTAGTTCTCGAGCATGTCCCAGATGCGCTCATGGGCGTCTGCGATGTCGTCGAAGTAGACCTCTAGCTCGCCCTCGGTTGGGGCCAGGAAGGGCTGCTTGGCGTTCTCGAGGTCGCGAAGCACCGTTCGCTGAGGGCGGACCACCTTACGAAAGTTGATGATCTCCTGCTTCACGTTGGAGATGTCGCGCACCACCTCCTCGGAGCGGCCGGAGAAGATCTCGTCCTCGATCGCGTCCAACTTGTTGCCGATCTTGCGCAACATGGGGAAGCAATAGTCGAAGCTGTCGTCCACGATCCGGTAGAGGAGGAACCCGGAGCCCTTGGTGAAGTGCTGCTCCCGCAATTCCTCCTTGGCGCGGCAGCGCTCGAACAGGTACTCGACCGGCTGGAGCCGCTGGTTGGGGATCGTGACCAGGTAGTCGGAGCCGACGAAGATGTCGAGCTCTCCTGCGTTCAGGCGCCCGACCGTGCGGTCGAAGACCGGAAAGTGCAAAACGATGAACAGGTAGTCGGGGTACTCGTCGATCTTCGGGCGCTGGTTGCGCGACAGGACGTCCTCGAGGTCGAGGGGATGGAACCCGAACTGCTCCTCGAGCCAAGCACACTCGAGCGGCGAGGGGCTCTCGATGTTGACCCAGCGCAGCCCCTCGGCCGCGATCGTCTCGACCTGGGGCTTGCGCTCCTTTGGCTCAGGCGCGGACGCGACGAGACGGCCGGCGCGGGCCAACCTTCGCAGCCGTGGCTTCGGGAGGTTCGGCATCGTTTGACATCTCGCTCGGTCGCTCGTCCATCTCGTCAGTGGCTAAGACTACGCGACGGTGGCGAAAGACCTGCAACCGGTGCGGCAACCGATCCGCCTGTTGGTATAGTCCTCCACCACATAACCACCACATCCAGAGGGGTGGAGGGACTGGCCCGTTGAAACCCCGGCAACCCCCCGCAAAGGGGTAGGTGCCAATTCCATCAGGTAAGAGCCTGGGAGATGTGAGGGGAAGTCCCGACAGGACCTCTGCTCACTAGCCCGGCAGAGGTTTTTTTCGTAGCTGAGACGAATGCGACGCAACAGGAAGAGAGGCTAGAGGCGATGGCGCTTGACGCACTGACATGCAAGGAGTGCGGAACGCGCTATCCCCTGGAGGCTCGCTACGTGTGCGAGCGCTGCTTCGGCCCGCTTGAGGTCTCCTACGACTTCTCGGACCTGGAGCCCGGCGAAGCCCGCCGCAAGATTCAAGCCGGGTCACGAGGCATCTGGCGGTATGCGGATTTCCTGCCGTTCTCCGAGCGGCCCCGCGATCCGCTCGAGCCCGGCCTGACGCCACTCGTCCGCGCCGACCGGCTGGCCGAGCGCCTCGGCCTCGGGGAGCTCTGGATCAAAAACGACGCCGCCAATCCAACCCACTCGTTCAAGGATCGCGTCGTCGCGGTCGCCCTGGCGAAGGCGCGCGAGCTCGGGTTCGAGACCGTTGCCTGTGCCTCAACCGGCAACCTCGCCAACGCGGTCGCCGCTCACGCCGCGGCGTCCGGGCTGGACGCCTACGTGTTCGTGCCGGCCGACCTCGAGGAGCAGAAGCTCCTCGCAACCGGGGTGTACGGAACGGGTTTGGTGGGCGTTCGCGGCACCTACGACGACGTCAATCGCCTCTGCGCCCAGCTTTGCGAGACGCGGCCGTGGGCCTTCGTCAACGTCAATTTGCGCCCCTACTACTCCGAGGGCTCGAAGACCCTCGCTTATGAGACCGTCGAGCAGCTCGGCTGGTCCCTGCCCGACCGGGTCGTCTGTCCGATCGCCTCAGGCTCCCTGTTCACGAAGATCGCGAAGGGGTTCGACCAGTGGCTGGAGCTCGGATTGGTCGAAGGCGAGCTGCCGGCCTTCGACGGCGCCCAGGCGGCGGGCTGCAATCCGGTCGCCACGGCGTTCGCCGAGGGCTGGGATGCCTGCCAGCCACAGCGGCCCGACACGATCGCCAAGAGCCTTGCGATCGGCAACCCGGCCGACGGCGTGTACGCGCTCGACCTGGCGCGTCGCACCGGCGGCTCGATTGACTCCGCATCCGACGACGAGATCCGCGACGGCATCCGCCTGTTGGCGGAGACGACCGGCATCTTCACCGAGACGGCCGGCGGGGTGACGGTCGCCGTGCTGGCCAAGCTCGCTGAACGCGGCGACATCGATCCCTCCGAGCGAGTCGTCGCCTACATCACCGGCGAAGGACTGAAGACGCTCGACGCGACGCGGGAGAGCTTCCGGATGTTCGAGATCGAGCCCACAATGGAGGCCTTCGAGTCCGAACTCGAGCCCGTGGCCGCGCGCTAAGGTTCCCGGCCGATGACCATCACCGTCAAGATCCCGGCGCAGCTCCGCGGCGTCACCGAGGGCGAGAGCGAGATCGAGGTCGAGGGGGGCACCGTCGGCGAAGCGCTCGACGCCGTCTTCGACCAGCATGCCGAGCTTCGCGAGCGGATCACCGAGGACGGGGGGCTGCGCAGGTTCGTGAACGTGTACGTCTCGGGTGAGGACATCCGCTTCCAGGAGGGCCTGGAGACGGAGCTCACCGAGGGCGATGAAGTGACGATCCTGCCCGCCGTCGCCGGCGGCCAGGCCTGACCCGCCCGCCCGCCTTTCTTCGTCAATCCATACGCTCTCCGGCCGTGGAAGGAATTGGACCGGTGGTCATCCTCTGCGGTGGTCGCGGGACCCGCCTGCAGGAGCGCACGCATGCGATTCCCAAAGCGCTGGTGGAGATCGGCGATCGGCCGATCCTCTGGCACGTGATCCGCATCTATGCCGCCCAGGGATTCGGGCGCTTCCTGCTCCTCACCGGCTACCTGGGCGAGATGATCGAGCAGTTCGTGACGGCAGCCGAGTGGCCGGAGCCGGTCGAGGCGGAGTGCGTCGATACCGGTCTGGACACCCCCACCGGAGGACGAATCGCCCTGGTCCGCCAGCACCTTGCGGGGCAGGCGTTTTGTGTCACTTACTCCGACGGCGTGGCCGATCTGGACCTGGGGGGGCTGGTTGCGTTTCACCGTGGCCACGGCGCGCTCGGCACGGTGACGGTGGTCAGGCCTCGGACCCAGTTCGGGGTTGTCGATCTGGACCGGGAGGACCGGGTGCGTGGCTTCGAGGAGAAGCCTCGCCTCCAGCAGTGGGTCAACGGAGGGTTCTTCTGCTTCGAGCCGGGCTTCCTGGACTACCTGGACGCTGACTGCGTTCTCGAAGAGGCGCCCCTGGGCCACCTGGCCGCTGCCGGACAGCTGCGGGCTTATCGGCACCCCGGCTTCTGGGACTGCATGGACACCTACAAGGACACCGTGATGCTCAACGATCTCTGGAAGGGGGGCAAACCCCCCTGGGCCGTCTGGGAGCGGGACGCCGCCGCCAAAGCCGGTGCCCGATAGCTCGGCCCTGGTAACCGGAGGACGCGGGTTCGTCGGCGGCTGGCTCTGCCGGGAGCTCGTCGGCCGTGGCCAACGGGTCGTCTCGCTCGACCGGGTCGCCCGGGACGGCCGACCCTCGGCGCTGGCGTTGCTGGAGGTCGAGGGCCAGGTCGCGGAGGTCGACGGCGATCTTCTCGACGAGGATCTCCTGCGCGCTACGCTTGACGCCCACCAGGTGGATGTCGTGTTCCACCTTGCCGCGCAGACGATCGTCGGCACGGCCTCTGCGTCTCCGGCCTCGACCTTCGAGACCAACGTTCAGGGCACCTGGACCCTGCTCGAGGCCTGCCGCGAGCGTGGGGTGGACCGTGTCGTGGTGGCTTCCTCCGACAAGGCCTACGGGACCCACGAGCAGCTGCCCTACCGCGAGGACTTCGCGCTGCGGCCGACCGCGCCGTATGAGTCCAGCAAGGCCGCCGCCGACCTCATCGCTCGCAGCTACTGGCAGGCGTACGGGCTGCCGGTCGCGGTGACCCGCTTCGCGAATGTCTACGGCGGCGGCGACACGAACTTCTCGCGCCTGATCCCCGAGGTCGTCAGCGCCGCACTCGACGGTCGCCCGCCGGTGCTTCGTTCCGACGGCTCCCCGGAGCGCGACTTCCTCTATGTCGAGGACGCAGCCGGCGCTTACCTGGCGATCGCCGACGCCCTGGACCGCGACGAGGTATGCGGGCAGGCCTTCAATGCGGGCAGCGGTCGCCCGCATGCAGTGGCACAGGTCGTGGAGCTGATAGCCCGCCTCGCGGGCACGGGCGTCCAACCGGACCTTCGTGGCACCGGAAGCCCCGAGGGCGAGATCGATCGCCAGTACGTGGACCCGGAGAAGATCCGCGAGCTGGTCGGCTGGGAGCCGAAGGTCGACCTCGAGCAGGGATTGCGCCGCACAATCGATTGGTACCGCGAGCACCCCGAGGTCCGGGCCCCGGCCTGAGCCACGCGGAACGCGCCCGACAGGATTCGAACCTCAGCGAGCCCGGAGGGGTGGACCTCCACGCGCTCACCGACCAGGGCGAGCAGCGCGGCAAGGGCCTCATCGAAGGTCACGAGCCGGAGTCGGCCTGCCTACTCCGAAAGGCCGGCGGCTTCGAGGGCCTCTTCCTCGGAAGGAAACGCTTGCCAACGCGTGATTCTTCCGTCTCGAAACGTATAGAGCCACGCAAGCGGCAGATCGAACTCAATGCCCGTGCGTCGAAACGTTGCTCGAAATCGGTGAAGGGACATGACGAACTCCCCTGCGTCCACGACCCGCTCCAGTTCAAGGTTGTACCTCTCGAACGGTTCAAGCCAGACGCGCCCCGCGTGCGCCAAGCCCTCGTAGCCTCGATAGACCTCGGTCGCATGGTCGGGGAGGATGTCGTCCTCGTATGTGACATCCGGATCGACGAGCGAAGGATCGAAGACGCCTTTCGCCAAGTCATCAAGATTCCATGCCTCCAGCCAGACCCGGAGCCTCTCCACGTTCTCCTGCGACATCGCCTACCCCGAAAGCCCGGCGGCTTCAAGGGCCGCAGTTCCTTCCTACGTCGCGTTCGTGCCGGTCCCGTAGAGGGAGCAGGGGTGCGGAAAGGTGGCGGGAGAAGTGGCGTCGACCACGGCGTTGAGGTCGAGCTGCACCAACCCGGACCCGGATCTGAGCATCACCGTCCCGGCATATCGCTGGAAGTTGCCGTCCGGCGGGCTTTGATACGAGGTGTCTGCGGAGACACCCACGATCTCGGCGTCCTGGTTGGCGGGAATGGACGCCGTGTACGAAAGAACCCCTCCCCCGGCAAGCCCGTTGTCATCCACCGTGTCTATCAGCGTGTAGTTGGCGGTCCCGGCGGGCCCGTTCGCGTAGAGCGTGAGAACCCAGTGGGACGGAGTGTCGTTCGTGCATGTTCCCTTGATCGTGTACGGCCCCACGGTGGCGATCTTTGCGGGCTCGTGAGCGAGCGAATTGAAGATCAACCTCCTCGCGTTCCCGGTCAGGGTCGGCTCGGCGATCACCCGACCGCCCAGCGAGTTCTCAAACACGTCCTGCCCGTTGATCGATCCGGCGATGACGTTGGCGTGCTTGCCCGACGGGGGCTTGTGACCGGAGATCGTGTTCTGAGCCACCTGGCTGTTGTCGGTGATGATCACCGCCGCAGCTGCCGTGCCCCCGAGGGCGACGAAGAGCGCGGCCACGGACACGACGTTGGCGAAGGTCAGGTGCTGGCGGATACGGCGCATGGCTCCTCCCGAGATCGTCGGAGCGAGCTTACATCGGCTCCTCGCCAGCGTCTAGGAGGAGCTGCTCACGTTTTGCAGCTACTCCGAAAGCCCAGCGGCTTTGAGGGCTTCGGCTCGGTCGCTGTACTCGATGATGCGGTAGATCCTGCTGCCGCGCAACTCGTAAACCCAGAAGCCTCGCTGGTCGAGCTCGACCCCGCTCCCCTTGCCCGTGCCCCGCATGCGTATGGCGCTAAACGCACGGTTCTCTGCCGGCGTGCTCTCGACCTCCTCCGCCTCCACCGAGAACGTGTCCCAGGCCTCAAACCACTGCTCCGCATACCGGACGAGTGCCTCGGGGCCTCGAAAGGTGGCGTGCTCCTCGACGGGCGCGTACTCCACCTCAGGGTCAAGCGCTACGGAGAACGCGCCCCAGTCGCGCTTGTTGAATGCGGCAAGGAGCCTCCTCACCGGCTCGGCGACCTCCACGTTCTCTTGCGACATCGCCCGCGCAGTATCTCGCGACAGCACGCAGTACGACACCTCTTCGACGGGTGCCGAATCGCCATCGCACAGCGAATCCGGCATGGCTAAGGGGAAACGCCGAACGCGCCCGACAGGATTCGAACCTGTGACTTCCGGCTCCGGAGGCCGGCGCTCTATCCACTGAGCTACGGGCGCCGAGAGCCCCAGTCTAGCCCTGGCCAGGGCTGCAGCCCGATGCGGGATTCCCCCTTGCTGCGGGCGTTGGAAGGAGCGCCGGGGAAGCCTGCATGGCGCGAGGCAGTTCCGCTTCGGCGGCGACTACCCCCCTGCCCGCGCTGCGCAGAGCGCGGCCCGGATTTCGGGATGCTTCGTCTTTCGCGGCTCGCTCGCAGAGACGGGCTGATCCGGATGGGGGGGCGGGGGGCGAGCGTCCGGCGCTGATCGCCTTCCGCCCCGCCGCGCAGCCCACCGCCCGCTGGCCCGGTGAGCGCGGATACCGTAGGGGCATGGACCTCTCGGTCGTCTTCCTCGGGACGGGCGGCTCTGTGCCCACCGCGCGCCGTGCCACCGCCTGCCTGCTGGCGCGAGTAGGCGGCGAGCGGCTGCTGTTCGACTGCGGCGAGGGGTCTCAGCGCCAGATGCAGCGATCGACCGGGCTCGTGCAGGTGGACGAGGTCTACCTCACCCACTATCACGCCGACCACTACCTCGGTCTGCCCGGGCTCCTGAAGACCTATGACCTCCAGGGCCGCGAGCGCTTGCTGCGGATCGTCGGACCCCCCGGGCTGAAGGCTCTGTTCGATGCTCTCCGCCGAATCCTCGGCCGGATCTCCTACGACGTCGAACTGGTGGAGCTTGGGGAGGGCGACGCGCTTCCCCACGACGGCTACGAGGTGCGCTGCTTCGCGGTTGATCATCAGGTCCCCGCCCACGGCTACGCGGTGGTCGAGGACCAGCGTCCGGGGCGCTTCGACCCCGAGCGCGCGGCGGGCTTGGGAGTGGAGCCCGGCCCCGACTTCGGCAGGCTTCAGGCCGGCGAGGCGGTCCTGGGGGCAGACGGCCAGGTTCACCCCGAGCAGGTCATGGGGGAGGCGCGCCGGGGCCGGAAGGTGGTGATCACTGGGGACACGGCGCCCTGCGAGATGACCCGCCTGGCCGCCCACGAGGCCGAGCTGCTCGTGCACGATGGGAGCTTCGCCGACGCCGAGCTGGAACGAGCGGTCGAGACGAGTCATTCGACGGCCCGGCAGGCGGGGGAGCTGGCGCGGGCGGCGGACGTCAAGCTCCTGACGCTGGTTCACGTCTCGACTCGCTACGACGTCCGGGACGTGCTGGCCGAGGCGCGCGAGGCATTCCCGGCGACCGAGGCGCCCCGGGATTTCGACGTGGTCGAGATCCCGTTCGAGGAGCGGGGCGAGCCACGACTGGTGGAAAACGGGACGCGGGCGGCGGCCCCCGGTCAGCCCTAGCCCAAGGGCGCGGCCAGGTCCGCGATCACCTGCGCCACCGCCACCGCCTGGTCCTCTTGGACGTAGTGCTTCGCGGGCAGGAGGACCGGCTCGTCGACCCCCAGCACCCGTTGCACCACCTGCAATTGATCAAGCCCGAGAGCCCGGTCGCGTTCGCCCCACGCGATCCGTGCCGGATAGCCCCGCTCGGCCAGGCCCTCCCAGAGGAAGCGCTGCTTTGCCTGGGTGAGCTCGAATCCGCGCATGATCCGCAGGAAGGCGCGCCCTCCGTCGCCGCGCTTGAGCAGCTCGTAATGAGCGTAGACCTCATGCCGCGGGACGGCGCGCCGGTTGGCGATCCCCTGCGCGTAGAAGGCCTCGGAGAAGCCAAAGCGGGAGAGGGTTCGAAGCGCGACCCAACCGACCCCCGGGATCGCAAACGGCCGCATCGACCAAGGGCGCCGGAAGCCGTCCAGCTCGAGCATCGTGTCGAGGGCGGTCAGGGAGTGGACGCGCTCGGGGTTTCGGATCGCCCACTCGAAGCCGATTGGGCCACCGATGTCGTGGACGACGAGATGGCAGCGATCGATTCCGAGCGCGTCGATTGCGTCGCCGGTCCAGCGGGCGAGGCCGGACCACGAATAGTCGAACTCGACCGGACGGTCGGCCAGCCCCAGCCCGGGGAAGTCGAAGGCCACTCCTTGCAGGTCCTGCTGGGCCAGCACCGGGATCACCTTGCGATAGAGGAAGGAGCTCGTGGGAACACCGTGCAGGAGCACGACCGGCGCTCCTCGGCCCTGCTCGCGAACGAAGCTCTGAAGGCCCCCCGCCTGAAATCGCCGCCCGGCGGCCTGGTGGACCTCGACGGCCTCGCGTGTGGCGTCCGGCGGAGGCATGCCCGGGGTGTTCTAACGCATCACCCGTCCAAGATTCCGGCGGGACGGCTGCTAGATTCCGACCGTCGGTTCCTTTAACCGGGTCCAGAGAGGCCAGGAAGGGGCGAGTGTGAGCGCTAGCGACAGGGTCGTCCTTGACCGCGACGATCTGAGCCGCACCCTGGTGCGGATTGCCCACGAGGTCGTCGAAAAGAACCCGGGCTCCGAGCGCCTGGCCCTGGTCGGCATCCACACCCGCGGTGCGCTCCTTGGCCAGAGGCTGCACGCGCTGGTGGGCGAGCTGACCGGGTCCGAGGTGCCGCTCGGCGACCTGGACATCTCCTTTTACCGCGACGACGTCAACAACCGCCGGCCTGGTGGCGGGCCTGTCGTTCATGACTCACACCTCGACTTCGACCTGGATGGGCGCACCGTGGTACTCGTCGACGACGTCCTGTTCACCGGCCGTACGGTGCGGGCGGCGATCGACGCCCTGTTCGACTACGGCCGTCCCGAGAAGGTGCAGCTCGCGGTCCTCGTTGACCGCGGCCACCGCGAGCTGCCGATCCGCCCCGACTACGTGGGCAAGAACCTGCCCACCTCCCCGGAGGAGCGGGTCTACGTCCGGGTCGAGGAGCTGGACGAGGTCGACGAGGTGACGATCGCCGATATGGCTGAGGTCCAGAGATGATGGCGCGGAGCAGAGCGGGCGAAGCCCGCGAGTGCGAGGCGACAGGCAGGTGGCGGTGATGATGAGGAATCTGCTGGCGATCGGCGACCTGGAGCGCTCGGACATCGAGCGCATCACCGACCGAGCGGAGGGATTCGCCGAAGTCGGGCGGCGTGACATCAAGAAGGTGCCGACGCTGCGCGGGCGGACGATCATCACCCTGTTCTATGAGTCGAGCACCCGAACCAGCTCGTCGTTCGAGCTGGCGGCCAAGCGGCTCTCGGCCGACGTGGTCTCGGTTAAGGCGGCCGGCTCCTCGGTCGACAAGGGCGAGTCCCTGAAGGACACGATCGCCGCCTTCGGCGCCTATGGCCCCGAGGCGATCGTGATTCGCTCGCCCCACGCGGGCGCCGCCGAGCTGGTCGCCCGTTGGAGCGAGGCGGCGGTGATCAATGCCGGGGACGGCAAGCACGAGCACCCCACCCAGGCGCTGCTGGACGTCTACACGCTGCGGCAGCGCCTCGGCTCGCTGGAGGGCAAACGGATCTGGATCATCGGTGACGTTCTGCACAGCCGCGTCGCCCGCTCCAACGTGCTCGCCTTCTGCGCCATGGGCGCCGAGGTGACGGTCTGCGGGCCGCCGACGCTGATCCCACGCGGGTTCGCCGAGGCGTTTGGCTGCCGGGTCGCGTACGAGCTCGACGAGCTTGGCGAGGCCCACGTCGTCTACGCGCTGCGAATGCAGCAGGAGCGGATGCACGAGTCCTTCGTGCCCTCGATTCGCGAGTACGCCGCCCGTTATCAGATCGACTCCCGCCGGCTTGGCCCGCGGCAGCTGCTCATGCACCCGGGGCCCGTGAACCGGGGAGTCGAGCTCTCGCCGGAGGTGGTCGACGCTCCGAACTCGCTGATCGCCGAGCAGGTCGAAAGTGGACTGGTGGTTCGGATGGCGATCCTCTACGAGCTATTGGCAGGCGGTCGGCCGCGCCCCGGCGGCGCGCGCGCCGGCGACCCCGCCGAGTTGCCCGGGCCGATGCCCGTCAAGGAGCCGGCTTGAGCGAATCGCGATCGATCGCCTCGCTGGACTGGCGCGGCGCCGAGGCTGGGCCCGGAGGGGACCTGGTGGTGCGGCGGGCCTCGGTGCTGGACGCGCGGGCGGGAATCGAGGGGACGTATGACGTTGTCGTGCGGGGGGGCGAGATCGCCGAGCTGGCGGACCCCGGCAGCGCGGACCCGCGGCGGTCGACCGGAGGAGAGGCCGAGCTGATCGAAGCAGAAGGCATGGCCGTCTTTCCGGCCTTCTTCGATCCTCACGTTCACCTCCGCACCCCCGGGGATGAGGATGAGGAGGACATCGAGACCGGCACGCGCGCCGCCGCGGCAGGCGGCTACTGCGGGATCCTGGGGATGGCGAACACCCAGCCACACGTCGAGACGGCCGCGGACATTCGGTCGCTTCGCGAGCAGGCGGCTGAGGAGGGCTCCGTTCCCGCCGGATTCCTGGCCTGCGTCACCCGTGGCATGGGGGGCGAGGAGCTGACCGAGATGGCCGAGCTCCGCGACGCAGGGGCCGTCGGGTTCTCGGACGACGGCCTGCCGATCTCAAACGCGCGCGTGCTGCGCCGGGCGCTGCAATACCAGCGGCTGGTTGGAGCGCAGATCGCGCTTCACGAGGAGGACCACGACCTCTCCCGGCCCGCCGGGGCGCACCAGCCGCACCTTGGCGGGGCGATGCACGAGGGGCTCGTTTCCGCAGCGTTGGGCCTCGCCGGCATCCCCTCGGTTGCCGAGTCCACGATGATCGCGCGCGACGCCGCGCTGGCCGCCTACGAGGACGCCCGCGTCCACGTCCAGCACCTGTCCGCGCGCGAGTCCGTGAATGCCGTGGCGGCGGCGAAGGAGGCAGGCGTAAGGATCAGCTGCGAGGTCACACCGCATCACCTGACGCTCACCGACGAGGCGGTCAGGAGCCTCGATGCCCGCTTCAAGATGAACCCTCCGCTCCGCTCGGAGGATGACCGCCAGGTGCTGATCGACGGCCTGCGCTCCGGGGTGATCGATTGCGTGGCCACGGACCACGCGCCCCACTCGCTGGACGAGAAGGAGGTTCCATTCGAGGAGGCCGCCATGGGCGTCACGGGGCTCGAGACTGCGTTCTCTGTGCTGCACGCCGACCTGGTCGTCCCGGGGGTGCTGGAGCTGGCAGTGCTCGTCGAGCGGATGAGTGCCGGCGCTGCTCCCTTTGGTCTCGAGCTTCCCAGTCTGGTTCCGGGGAGCGAGGCGAACTTGGTGCTGTTCGACCCCGCCTCGGAGTGGGAGCCGGGCCTCGAGGGCTGGGAGAGCCGCTCCCAGAATTCGTGCTTTGCGGGTCGGCGCCTACGCGGCAGGGTCCTGATGACCGTGGTCGCGGGCCGGGTCGCTTACCGGCAGCGCAGCTTTGCGATGGGAGTGGCATGAGCGCGCAGAAGCTCGACCCACAGCGCGCCGCACTGGTCGTGATCGACGTTCAGGAGGGATTTCGCAAGGCGGTGCCGACCTTCAACCAGGTGGCCCGAGCCACAGCCGCCCTGGTCAAGGGGGCCAAGGCGGTTGGGGTCCCGATCGTCGTCACCGAGCAGTATCCGAAGGGCCTCGGAAAGACGGTGCCCGAGGTCGCCGAGCAGTTGCCCGAGGGCGTGGCGCCGATCGAGAAGGTCTGCTTCTCAGCTCCGGAGGCCGACGGCTTCGACCTTGCGGGCCGAGACCAGGCGGTCGTCTGCGGGATCGAGGCGCACGTCTGCGTGAACCAGACGGCGCTCGACCTGCTCGACGAGGGGGTCGAGGTGCATGTGGCGCGTGACGCGGTGGGCTCGCGCTTCGACGAGAACCGCGAGATCGGCCTGGCCAAGGCCGAGCGCGCGGGGGCGGTGATCACCAGTGTCGAGACGGCGCTGTTCGAGCTCGTGGGGCGCGCCGGGACCGACGAGTTCAAGCAGGTGCAGAAGGTGGTACTCGACTTCGCGCCCAACCCGTGACGCCCGGCTACGTGTTGCTGGAGGACGGCGCGCGCTTCGACGGCGAGCTGGAAGAGGGCGCCGGATCGGTCACCGGGGAGGTGGTCTTCAACACCGGGATGACCGGCTACCAGGAGTCCGTGACGGATCCCTCGTACGCGGGGCAGATCATCACCTTCACGTATCCGCTGATCGGCAACTATGGGGTCGCGCAGGCGGCGATGGAGTCGGATCGTGCCCAGGCGCGCGGAGTGATCATGCGCGAGGGCAAGAACTCCGAGGACTCCCCGGACGCGGAGGGCGGATGGCTCGACTGGCTGCGCGACTGCGGCGTGCCCGCCATCAGCGGTGTGGACACGCGCGCTCTCGTGCGCCACATCCGCGACCGTGGAGCGATGCGCGGCGGGATCTTCCCCGGCGAGCTTCCCGAGCCGGAGGCGCGAGAACGAGTGGACGCGGAGCCGTCCATGAGCGGCGCCGACCTCGCTCGCGAGGTGACCTCCGCCGAGCCGGTCGAACTGGGCGCCCAGTCCCCGTCCGAGGCCAGTGGCCCGCACGTGGTGGGCATCGACACGGGGATCAAGCTGTCAATAATTCGGCAACTTCGCGAGCGAAGTTGCCGGTTGACCTTGCTCCCGTGCTCGGTCAGCGCGGACGAGGTCTTGGCGAGGGACCCGGACCTGGTCTTGCTCGCCAACGGCCCGGGGGACCCGGCGGCGCTCGACTACATCGTCGAGACGATCCGAGAGCTGGTTGGCAAGCGGCCCGTGTTCGGAATCTGCCTCGGCCACCAGCTGCTCTGCCGGGCGGTGGGCCTGGAGACGTTCAAGCTGCCCTTCGGCCACCGGGGTGCCAACCACCCGGTCAAGGACCTGGCCACAGGGCGCATCGAGATCACCTCGCAGAACCATGGCTTCGCGGTCCAGGGGCCGAACGGTGAGCTGCGGATCGAAGCCGACGAGCCGATCCGCTGGGAGACCGACTTCGGCGCCGGCGAGCTCTCGCACCTGAATCTCTACGACCGCACGGTCGAGGGGCTCGTGCTCCGAGAAGTCCCGGGGGCCACTGTCCAGTATCACCCGGAGGCGGCGCCCGGGCCGCACGACGCGCGCTACCTGTTCGACCGCTTCCTGGACCTGGCGAGTGCCTAGGCGCGATGACATCCACAAGATCCTGCTGATCGGCTCGGGGCCGATCGTGATCGGCCAGGCCGCGGAGTTCGACTACTCAGGCGCTCAGGCATGCAAGGTGCTGCTCGCCGACGGTTACGAGGTGGTGCTCGTGAACTCGAACCCGGCCACGATCATGACCGATCCGGAGTTCGCCGATCGGACCTATGTCGAGCCCCTGACCACGGAATCGGTGGAACGGATCATCGAGCGCGAACGGCCTGACGCGCTGCTGCCCACCCTCGGCGGCCAGACAGCGCTGAACCTGGCCTCGGCGCTCCATGAAGCTAAGGCGCTCGAGCGCTGGGGCGTCGAGCTGATCGGAGCCGACCATGAGGCGATCCGCCGAGCTGAGGACCGCGAGGCCTTCCGCGAGACGATGGAGGGCGCCGGGCTCCGCGTCCCCTGGTCCGCGATCGTTCGCAACGTCGGCGAGGCGGAACGGGCCCTGGCTGACGGACGGATCGAACTGCCTGCGATCGTACGACCGGCGTACACCCTCGGAGGGGAGGGGGGAGGCGTGGGCCGCACCGCCACGGAGCTTCAGCAGGTCGTCTCCGAGGGGCTCGCGGCCAGCCCGATCAACCAGGTGCTGGTGGAGGAGTCCGTGCTCGGCTGGGGGGAGTTCGAGCTCGAGGTGATGCGCGACCGCAACGACAACGTGGTCGTCGTCTGCTCCATCGAGAACATCGACCCGATGGGAGTGCACACCGGAGACAGCGTCACCGTCGCCCCGGCCCAGACGCTCACCGATCGGCTCTACCAGGAGCTTCGGGATCAGGCGCTGCGGGTGATCCGGGCGGTCGGTGTCGAGACCGGCGGCTCGAACATCCAATTCGCGGTCGACCCGGGCAGCGGCGAGGTAGTGGTGATCGAGATGAACCCTCGCGTCTCGCGCTCTTCCGCCCTGGCCTCGAAGGCCACCGGGTTCCCGATCGCCAAGATCGCCGCCAAGCTGGCTGTTGGCTACGCGCTCGAGGAGATTCCCAACGACATCACGCGGGCGACCCCCGCCTCCTTCGAGCCGACGATCGACTACGTGGTCACGAAGATCCCGCGGTTCGCATTCGAAAAGTTCCCGGGCGCCGAGGGAGGCCTGTCGACGCATATGAAGTCGGTCGGGGAAGCGATGGCGATTGGGCGCACATTCCGCGAGTCGTTCGCCAAGGCGATGCGTTCGCGGGAGCTCGACTCCAAGGCTCAGATACCCGAGGACACCGAGGAGCTGCTCGACCGTCTCGAGACCCCGGCTCACGATCGCTACGACCTGATCTTGGAGGCGTTCCGGCGGGGCGTCGTTCCGGGCAGGATCAGGGAGCGCACCTCGATCGATCCCTGGTTCCTGCGGGAGCTGAGAGCCCTGGCGACCGAGGGAGACGGAACCGGCTCGGGCGTTCGCACCTTCAAATCGGTCGACACCTGTGCGGCGGAGTTCGAGGCGCACACGCCCTACTACTACTCAGCTCACGAGCGTCCCGCCAAAGACGCTGCCGGCAGCGAGGTGCGCCGGGGGGATCGCCCTTCGGTGGTCATCCTCGGTTCGGGTCCGAACCGGATCGGCCAGGGGATCGAGTTCGACTACTGCTGCGTCCACGCGGCCATGACCGTGCGGGAGTCCGGCCGCGACGCGGTGATGATCAACTGCAACCCGGAGACGGTCTCGACGGATTACGACACCTCGGATCGCCTCTACTTCGAGCCCCTCACGGTCGAAGACGTCCTGGCGGTGATCGAGGTGGAGCGTCCCGAGGGAGTGGTGGTGCAGTTCGGGGGCCAGACGCCGCTGAAGCTGGCTGGGGCGCTCGAGCAGGCCGGCGCGAAGCTCTTGGGCACCCCGGTGGAGGCGATTGACCTGGCCGAGGACCGCGGCCGCTTCGGAGCGCTCCTGCGCCGGCTCGACATCGCGCATCCTGCCTATGGCACGGCGCTCTCGGCCGACGAGGCGGTGGTGATCGCAGAGGGGGTGGGCTTTCCCCTGCTGGTCCGCCCCTCCTACGTGCTCGGTGGCCGGGCGATGGAGATCTGCTACACGCCCGAAGGGCTCGCCACCTACCTGGAGCAGAACGTGAAAGCCGACCAGGAGCACCCGCTGCTGCTCGACCGGTTCCTGGAGGACGCGATCGAGGTCGATGTCGACGCTCTCGCAGACGGCGAGGAGGTGCGGGCCGCCGGGATCATGCAGCACGTTGAGGAAGCGGGGGTCCATTCCGGGGATTCCGCCTGCGTCCTGCCCCCGATGAGCCTCGGCGAGGAAATGCTCGCGGAGATCCGCCACACCACCGCCAGGATCGCGCTGGAGCTCGGCGTGGTCGGCCTGATCAACATCCAGTACGCGGTCGCGGGGGGGCGGCTCTACGTCTTGGAGGCGAACCCGCGCGCCTCGCGAACGGTGCCCTTCGTGTCCAAGGCGATCGGGGCCCCGCTGGCCAAGGTCGCCTGCCGGCTCATGCTCGGCGAGGCCCTCGCCGAGCAGGAGCTCCCCGAGCCGCCCAGCAACCACGTCAGCGTCAAGGAGGCGGTGCTGCCGTTCGCCCGCTTCGCCGGCGCCGACTCGGTGCTCGGCCCCGAGATGAAGTCGACCGGCGAGGTCATGGGGATTGCGTCCGACTTTCCGACCGCCTTCGGCAAGGCCCAGGCGGCCGCGGGCATCGCCCTGCCGAGCGCGGGCACGGTGTTCATCACCGTGACCGACACGGACAAGCCGGCAGCCACCCAGCTCGCCGCCAGGTTCCACGACATGGGCTTTCGGATCATCGCCACCCGCGGAACGGCCCAGGCGATCTCGCGCATGGGCGTGCCGGTGGAGGGGATCAACAAGATCGGCGAGGGCTCGCCCCACGTCGTCGACTTCATCCGCAACCGTGAGGTCGATCTGGTGATCAACACGCCGACCGGCAGCGGGGCCCGCAGCGACGGCTACGAGATCCGCACCGCAGCCGTCCGCCAGGGCGTGCCCTGCGTCACGACGATGACGGGGGCCTCGGCCGCCGCGAGGGCGATCTCGGCCCAGCGCGAGCGCGGCCCTGAGCCCCGGTCACTCCAGGAGCTTCATGACAAGCCAGCGGATAGACGCAGAACCGCTGTCTGACGAGCGTGTCGTCGCCGCTCCGCCCGGCCGGCGGCTGTGCGAGGTGACGCACAACCGCGAAACCGGCGGCTACCGGATCTTTTCGGGGCTCGACCAGTTGGGCCCCGAGCCGCTGGGAGGCCAGTTCTACATGCTCACGGCGGCCGAGGGGTGGGGCAGGCGTAACGGACGGCCCTACCTGCCTCGCGCCTTTTCGGTCGCCGGGGCGTCGGGCGCCGACGGCGAGCGGCGGCTCGATTTCCTGGTTGAGGCCGTCGGGCCCGGGACGGAGAGGCTGGCCGCGTTACAGCCCGGCGACGGGCTCTGGGTAACCGGGCCGCTGGGGCGGCCGTTCTCGCCACCCGGTCGCCTGGTCTCGGCCGCGGCGGGGGCGATCCTGGTCGGCGGGGGCGTCGGGATCGCGCCGCTTGCGCTCTGGAGCCACCAGCTCGGCCAGCGCGGGGTCGCGGTCCGCACCCTGCTCGGGTTTCGAGACCGCGACCATTCGGGGGGCGTGCAGGAGCTGTTCGACTGCTCGGAGGTCCGGCTGGCGAGCGAGGACGGGCATACGGGCCACAAGGGCTACGTCACCGATCTGCTGGCGGTCATGCTCGAGGGCGATAAAACGGACAGCGGCCCCGTCTACGCCTGCGGGCCCCCGGCGATGCTGGAGACGGTGCGGGGGATGTGTGTGCGCGCGGGGGTCGTTGCCGAGCTGGCCATGGAGGCGCCCATGGGGTGTGGCTTCGGGGCCTGCTTCGGGTGCGCCGTGCCGCTTTCCGGCGGTGGCTACATGCGGCTGTGCGTGGACGGCCCGGTGGTCGATGCGGCCCGGATCGCGACCGCCCTGGTGCCGGGTTCGGGACACTCGGAGCACTGAGTGATGGACCTGGGCCTCGAGCTCTGCGGACTGCGCCTGGAGCACCCGGTGCTGAATGGCTCCGGGACCTTCGATGCGATCGCAGCCCGGAGGGTCTTCGGCGAGGCACTCCTGGACGACTTTCCCTTCTCGGCCTTCGTCTCGAAGACGATCACGCTCGAGCCTCGGGCCGGGAATCCGCCGCCACGTATCGTCGAGACCCCGTCGGGGATGATCAACTCGATCGGGCTCCCCAACAAGGGGCTCCACGGGTTCCTGGATCAGGACCTGCCCATCTTGGCGGAGCTTTCGGTGCCGCTCGTGGTCTCGGTGATGGGCACGAGCCACCGTGAATTCGCGCGCCTCGTCGAGGGCGTCGCGAACCGGGCCGAGGTCGCCGCCTTGGAGCTGAACATCTCGTGCCCGAACGTCGAATCGGGACTGATCATCGGTCAGCAGCCCGAAGAGACCCTGGCGCTTACCCAGGCCCTGCGCCCGCTGACCGCGAAGCCGCTGATCGTCAAGCTCACACCGAACGTTGCCGACCCGGCAGAGGTCGCAAAGGCAGCCGAGGAGGGAGGCGCCGACGGGATGTCGCTGGTCAACACCCTCCGGGCCGCGGCGATTGACCCGGCGACCCTCGAGCCGTGGCTCGGAGCGGGACGCGGGGGCCTCTCGGGGCCGGCGATCAGGCCCTTCGCGGTGGGCCAGGTGCGCGATGTCGCTTCGGCGGTCTCCGTGCCGGTGATCGGCATGGGAGGGATCGAGTCGGGTGCCGACGCGCTCGAGTTCCTCGCCGCCGGGGCAACCGCCGTGGCCGTTGGCACGGCCAACTTTCGCGATCCACTGGCCGCGAAGAGGGTGCGGGCGGAGCTGGAGGCGGCGGTCCCGGCAGCCCCTCCAGACTCGATCTCTGAGCTGCGCGGCAGGATGCCGGCGTCGACCTCAACCTAAGGTCGAACCGAATTTCCGCGTATTGGGCAAGCTCCCCTTGTCTGTCCCGCGGCGGCGGGTATATGATCGCCGCCGCCGTGGCCCCGACCTCCGTCGACACCGCTGCCGCCGTTCCCGAGAGGAGCCACGAGCAGCGATTGCGGGCTCTGCGGCGGGCGAACGAGATCCGCTCCAGGCGGGCAAAGTTGAAGCGTGATCTGAAGGCGGGCAAGGTCAAGGTGGAGGTGATCCTCCGCGACCCGCCGGACTATGTGATGTCCGCCAAGGCCTTCGACATGATCATGGCGGTCCCCAAGTACGGGCGGGTGAAGGCGAACAAGGTCCTCACCCAGTGCCGGATCTCGCCCTCGAAGACCATCGGTGGCCTCTCGGCCCGCCAGCGCGCCGAGCTCGTCACCCAGTTGCGTCGCTAGCGCAGGCCGCCGCAACACGTCACGCCAGCTCGGTGGCGCGTTTCAGACCCATGTGGTCCGGAAGGGCGCCAGCCGACCCTTCGACGGTGACCGACGCCGGTTCGTCCGCAAGGATTGGCGCCGTGCCGAAGGTGTTCGTGATCACCGGTCCGTCCGGCGTTGGCAAGGGGACGCTGATCTCACAGCTCGTGCGGCGCATCCAAGGCCTCGAGGTATCGGTGTCGGCGACCACGAGGGAGCCGCGCCAGTGCGAGGTGAATGGCCGCGATTACCACTTCCTCGGCAGTGAAGAGTTCGACCAGCGGGCCCGCAAGGGAGAGTTCCTGGAACACGCCACGTACAGCGGGAATCGGTACGGGACCCTGCGCGGCGAGGTCGAGCGGCGGCTGGCCGAGGGCCGGTCGGTGGTCCTTGAGATCGAGGTGCAGGGCGCCCGCCAGGTGCGTGCGGCGATGCCGGAGTCGGTCCAGGTATTCATTGCTCCTCCGCACCCCGCCGCCCTCCGTCAGCGGCTGGAGGCTCGGGGCACGGACTCCGGCGGGGCGATCGACGAGCGTCTCCGGACGGCGGAGCTGGAGCTCGCCGCGCAAGAGGAGTTCGAGCACGTGGTGGTCAACGACGAGGTCGACGCGGCGGCTGCGAAGCTGGAAGCGATCGTGCGCGATGAGCTGCTCCGTGATCCGTAGCCAGTACTCCCTCTAGAATGGCCATGAGATGATCAAGCCACGCGTAGACAAGCTGCTGGACCGAACCGACTCGCACTATGCGGCGGTGATGGTGACGGCAAAGCGGGCCCGCCAGCTGAACAGCTACTACCGCGCCCTGGGCGAGGGGAGTTACGAGGAGTACACGCCGCCGATGGTGGACGTGCCGTCGGGCAACTACCTGACGATCGCGCTCGAGGAGCTGGCGCAGGGGAAGCTCAACTACCGCTACCGCGCCTAGCGGCCACGCGGTAAGGGCGCCGAGATGGCCCGCATCATCCTCGGCGTAAGCGGCGGAATCGCCGCCTACAAGGCCTTGCAGCTGGCGCGACTTGCGACGCTGGCCGGGCACGGGGTTCGCGTGCTGATGACCCCGGCCGCGCAGCGATTCGTGGGCGCGGCTTCGTTCGAGGGCATCGTGGGAGCGCCGGTCCTCGACGATGAATTCGAGCGCGACCCCCTGCGGGGGGCCTTCCCGGGGGATCCGCTGCCGGGCCACGACCCGATCGGACACCTCGAGCTCGTTGCCAACGCCGACCTGTTCATGGTCGCGCCCGCGTCCGCGAACACGGTCGCAAAGCTCGCGGCCGGAATCGCCGACTCGATGTTGACCACCTCGTTCCTCGCCTGCCAAGCGCCGCGCGCCGTCGCTCCGGCGATGAACGACCGCATGTACGCGGACGCCGCCACCCAGGCGAACCTGGCGACGCTGCGCGAGCGAGGTGTGCGCGTGGTCGAGCCGGAGGAGGGCGAGCTCGCCTCGCGAGGCGAGATGGGCGTTGGGAGGTTGCCGTCGCCCGAGCGGCTCCTTGCCGAGGCCGAGGGGCTCCTCCCGGCGGCGCGGGGACCGTGGGACGGACTTCGGGTACTGGTTACGGCCGGCGGAACCCGGGAGCCCATCGACTCGGTGCGCTTCATCGGGAACCGCTCGAGCGGACGAATGGGCCTGGCGCTGGCCGATCAGGCCAGGCGGCGTGGGGCGGAGGTGACCCTGGTGGCGGCGAACGTCTCGCTTGGTGAGCCAGCTGGCGTGCGACGGATCGACGTCGAGACGGCGGCCGAGTTGGCGGCCGCCCTGCACCAGGAATTCCCGACGTGTCACGTGCTCTTGATGGTCGCCGCCGTGGCCGACTTCCGGCCGGCCCAGGCGGAAGCGGGGAAGATCTCTCGCGAGGGAGGCGGGGGCCTCGAGCTTCGGCTCGAGCAGACGGAGGACGTGCTCGCCCACCTGGCGTCGATGCGGACCGATGGCCAGACGCTTGTCGGCTTTGCCGCCGAGCACGGCGCTCGGGCGATCGAGCGGGCTCGCGCGAAACTCGACCGAAAAGCCCTGGACGCGATCGTCTTCAACGACGTGTCACGAGCCGATATCGGCTTCGACTCGGCGCTGAACGAGGTGGTGGTCGTAGAGCGCACCGGCGACCATCGGATCCCCCTGGCCCCCAAGGAGGACGTCGCCGCCGCGATCCTCGACCGGGTGGGTGCGATTCGCAGCGCGGCCGAGTCACCTGCCTGAGCCTCCGTACACTTGATCCCGTGACCGAAGAGGCCGGCGATTCCCTCTACCACCTTTACCGAATGGGCATGTCGCTCCTCGAGTCCGGCGACTTTGCGCAGGCCACGGTGCCGCTCTCCAAGGCCGCTCGCATGGCGCCCGAGAAGAGCTCGATTCGCGAAGCGCTGGGCCGCGCCTACTTCCACAGCCGGCGGTATCCCGAGGCCGCGCGCGAATTCGAGGCTGTGGTGGAGCGCTATCCGGTCAACGACTTCGCCCACTTCTGCCTTGGCAGGGCGCTGACCCTGGTGGGCCAGCGCGACCGGGCGCGGCGCCACCTGGCGATTGCGGCCAATCTGCGCCCGGAGCGCGACGACTACCGCATCTACAGGCAGCGTTTGGCTGGGAGCCGGTAGCCGGCCGGTCCTGGGCCGTGAGAGCTCTGGTCCAGCGCGTGAGCCGGGCGTCGGTCTCCGTGGAGGGGCGCCAGGTGTCGGCAATTGGGCCGGGGCTGCTCGTTCTGGTGGGCGTCGCGCCCGACGACACGGAGGCTGAGTCGGGCAGGCTCGCCGAGAAGGTCAGGGCGCTACGGGTCTTCGACGATCTGCAGGGTCGCATGAACGAGTCGCTCGCCGATCGCGAGGTTTTGTGCGTCAGCCAATTCACCCTGTATGCCGATACACGTCGAGGGAATCGGCCCGGCTTCGCGGGGGCCGCGCCGCCCGAGCTGGCCGAGCCGCTGTACGAGCATTTCTGTGACCGCCTTGGAGCCAGGCGGGGGGTATTTGGAGCCCGGATGGCGGTGGAGCTCGTCAACGACGGGCCGGTGACGCTGATCCTGGAGACCTGACCGAAAATGGCGACGACGCCCCGGCTGCACCACGGCTGACGCTCGCCTGGCCCGCCAGGGGCCGAGGCTATACTCAGAAAACTACTTTCACCCCGAAACCCTTCGAGGTGGGCACGGGCCCGCCTTTTTTTCGGCACGGAGGGCGGGACGAGACACAAACGGAGCGAGAGGAACGAGTTGGAAGAGCTTCATGCGCAGATCGAGTCCAGGCTTCGGGAGTTCGATCCCGCGATCGAGTTGATCGCGCTGGAACGCCCGGCGGCCGAGACCGTGCGCCTATACATCGACCACCCGGATGGGGTAGACCTGGCGCTCTGCGAGCGGGTCACGAATCAGTTACGCGACCTGCTGGAGACGTGGTCCCTCGAGGTCTCCTCACCCGGGGACGATCGTCCGCTGACCAAGCCCGAGCACTTTCGCCGCTTTATGGGAAGCAGGGTGCGTGTGCGCACCCGCGAGGCGATCGAGGGCCAGCGCAGCTTTACCGGCACGCTGACCGCAGCGGATGAGCGCCGTGTTCGTCTCGATGCTCCGGCGGGCGAGATCGAGATCCCGCTATCGCGCATTCGCCGCTCGAATCTCGTGCCCGACCGCTCCGTTTCCCTGGAGGAGGCTCGATGAGCCGCGAGATCGTCGAGGCCATCAAGGGCCTCGAGCAGGAGAAGGGGATCGATGCCGAGACCCTGATGGCCGCGCTGGAGGACGCGCTTCTGTCCGCCTACAAGAAGACGCCCGGCGCCGCCAAGTATGCGCGCGTCGACCTCGACCGCGACACCGGCGATTTCCGCGTCTTCGAGTTGATCCTGCCGCCCGAGCTGGAGGAGACCCTGATGGCGCAGGCGATCGAAGAGCAGGAGCAGACCATCGACCCGGAGACCGGTGAGCTACGCGAGCCCGAGGAGCCGGAGCTCGACCCCGAGCTGTTGGCGCCGTACGAGGACCAGATCACGACCCGCGACGTCACCCCGAAGGACTTCGGCAGGATCGCCGCCCAGACCGCAAAGCAGGTGATCCTGCAGCGGATCCGCGAGGCGGAGCGACACATGATGTTCGAGGAGTACCAGGACCGCGTGGGCGAGCTGATCACGGGGATCATCCAGCAGTCGGACAACCGCTACACGCTGGTCCAGCTGCGCGAGCGCGTGGAGGCGCTACTGCCGCGGTCCGAGCAGGTCTGGAACGAGCGCTACGACCACGGCATGCGGGTGAAGGCCGTGATCACGGAGGTGAACGCCGAGGGCAAGGGACCCGGGATCGTGGTTTCACGGCGCAATCCCGAGCTGATCAAGCAGCTGTTCGAGCTCGAGGTGCCCGAGATTGCCGACAGCCTCGTGGAGATAGTGGGCGTCGCGCGAGAGCCCGGTTACCGCTCCAAGATCGCGGTCATCTCGCACGCGGACGGCGTCGATCCCGTCGGGGCCTGCGTCGGACCCAGAGGGTCGCGGGTTCGGATGGTGGTCTCCGAGCTGCGCGGCGAGAAGATCGACATCATCCCCTACAACGAGGAGCCCGCCCGCTTCGTGGCCAAGGCCCTGTCCCCCGCGCGGGTGCGGGAGGTGCTGGTGGATGACGAGAAGCAGGAGGCCACGGTCATCGTGCCGGACGACCAGCTCTCGCTGGCGATCGGGCGCGAGGGCCAGAACGCGAGGCTGGCAGCGAAGCTCACCGGCTGGAAGGTGGACATCAAGTCCGAGACCGAGTTCAGTCAGGTGGAGGAGGAGCTGACCTACGACGAGGCGGAAGAGGCCGACGGGCGCTGTGCCGCTGTGCTCTCCGCCGGACGACGATGCCCCAACGCGGCGCTGGCGGGGTCGCGCTACTGCGGCCTTCCGCAGCATCAGGCCTTGGCCCGTTTCGACACCAATCAGGTGACGGTGCTCACCCCGCTCTCGGAGCAGGAGATTCAGACGCTGGCCGATTCGGAAGCCCCCGAGAGCGACACTCGCCCTCTGGTCGAGCGTGCCATGGCGGAGTTCGCCGCGACCGAGAAGCAGCAGGCCGCGGCTGACGAGCCCGAAGGGGGAGAGGCTGACAAAGAGCAGGCGCTGGCGCAAGACGCCGCTGCTGAAGGTCCCGAGGAGCCGGCCCCCGCCGAGGACGAGACGCCCGAGGAAACGGCGCCGGTCGGGGTCAAGTCATCGGAGGAATCCGAAGCCGCAGGCGAGGATTCCGAGGGAGTGCGTTCCGAGGAATCTTGAAGAAGCGCATCCACGAGATCGCCAAGCAGCAGGGCCTGAGCAGCAAGGATGTGCTCGCGGCGCTGAGCGCTGCCGGAATCGACGGGAAGGTTGCGGCTTCGAGCGTTGAAGAGGAGGACGCGCTGAAGGCATTGGCCGCTGCCGGCGGCAATGCCGACACCCAGCCACGCCCTCAGTCGACGGATGGCTCGAAGGCGAAGCCGAAGGGGGGTGAGTCTGCTCCAAAGAAGGCTGGTGGAAAACCCGCCTCCGGTGAGTCCCGCTCCGGGGCTCCGGTTCGCCGGCAAGCGAGCGACAGCGCTCCTGCGGCCGGCTCGGCCGGGCGCAAGCGCCGCCGGGTCGTAATCGACTCCCAGGCGGCTCGCCGCGAGCACATGCCGCAGGCGCCCCCGCACCGGCCTCCCCGCCGCCGCGGGGGTCGCCGCCGCCGGCCGCTCCTCGAAGAGCCGCCGGTCAGGCCTTTGAGCGAGGCTCCCGAGCCGGAGGCAACCAAGATCGCTTCGGGCGCGACCGTGCGCGAGGTGGCTGAGAGCCTCAGCCTCCCCAGCGCCGAGGTGATCAAGAAGCTGATGGAGTTGGGCGAGATGGCCACGCTCACGCAGACCCTTTCGGATGAGGCTGTGACCGCCCTGGCAGCGGCGCTCAACCAAAAGGTCGAGATCGTCAGCGCCGCGGAAGCGGAGCCGGAGGAGCCCGCGCACCAGGACGCGGAGGCGGACCTCGCGGAACGTCCGCCCGTGGTGACGATCATGGGCCACGTCGACCACGGCAAGACCTCGCTCCTGGACGCGATCCGCGAGTCCGAGGTGGTCGCGGGCGAGGCCGGGGGGATCACCCAGCACATCGGCGCGTACCAGGTGCACCAGAACAGCAAGCTGGTCACCTTCCTCGACACTCCCGGACATGAGGCGTTCACGGCAATGCGGGCCCGTGGCGCCAAGGTCACCGATCTCGCGGTGATCGTGGTCGCCGCGGACGATGGGGTCATGCCGCAGACGGTCGAGGCGATCGACCATGCGCGGGCGGCCGGAGTGCCGATCCTGATCGCCGTGAACAAGATCGACAAGCCCGACGCCCAGCCCGACCGCGTCCGCAACGAGCTCTCCTCGCAGGGGATCACGCCCGAGGACTGGGGCGGCGACACGATCTTCTGCGACGTGTCCGCCAAGACCAGGGAGGGCCTCGACAACCTGCTCGAGATGATCGTCCTCGCCGCGGAGCTCGAGGAGCTGAAGGCCAACCCGAAGGCCCCCGCGTCGGGCGTTGTGATCGAGTCGCATCTCGATTCCGGCCGCGGCCCGATAGCCACCGTCTTGATCCAGCGGGGCACGCTCCACGTGGGCGATGCGATCGTCGCGGGGGGAAACTGGGGCAAGGTGAGGGCGATGATCGACTTCACCGGGGCGCGCGTGAAGGAGGCGCATCCGGGCGATCCGGTGGAGGTGCTGGGGCTGGACGGCGTCTGCGAGGCAGGCGAGCGGGTCGAGGCGGTGGAGAATGAGCGACGAGCGCGACAGCTCGCGCAGCAGCGCAGCCAGCGCCTCAAGGCCGAATCGCTCGCACGTCAGCAGGCCCGCAAGATCAGCCTCCAAGAGGTCTTCTCCAAGGGCACGGAGGAGGAGCTCAAGGAACTCAACATCGTGCTCAAGGCGGACGTCTCGGGCTCGCTCGAGGCGCTTCAGGACGAGATCGCCAAGGTCCCACAGGAGCAGATCGTGGTGGACGTGATCCACGCCGCGCCGGGCGGGATCACCGAGTCCGACGTGATGCTCGCGGCGGCCTCCGACGCGATCATCATCGGCTTCAACGTCAGGCCGCTGGCCGAGGCCCGCAGGGCAGCCGAGCGTGAGGGTGTCGAGATCCGCACCTACTCGGTCATCTACAAGGTGACCGAGGATCTCCGCGCGGCGATGGAGGGGCTGTTGGAGCCGGAGGAGGTCGAGGAGGCGATCGGCCAGGCCGAGGTAAAGGAGCTCTTCCGCGCCTCCCGTGTGGGCACGATCGCCGGCTGCGTGGTCACCGACGGCAAGATCACCCGCATCGCTCAGGTGCGGCTGGTTCGCGAAGGCACCGTCGTCTGGACGGGCAGGATCGGCTCGCTGCGCCGCTTCAAGGACAACGTGCAGGAGGTCGAGGAGGGCCTCGAATGCGGCGTCGTGCTCGAGGGCTACCAGGACGTCAAGGTTGGCGACGTGCTGGAGCTGTTCGAGACCAAGCAGGTCGAGCAGACTTTGGAATAGACGGCTGCAAACCGTCTAATGACGCCGTATGTCTGCATGATCGAGGTTCAGTTGCACCTCAACGATTCGCACGATCTGAAGGGCAAGCGAAAGGTCCTGCACTCGCTGAAGGCCCAGCTCCGACAGCGCTTCGGGGCTGCCGTGGCCGAGGTCGACGGACACGACACGTGGCAGCGAGCAACGCTCGTCTGCGCCCTCGTGGGCGGCGGGGAGGTGGGACAGCGCGCCGACGAACTGGAGCGCTTCGTGGAGGCCCGTTGTCCGGACGGGTGCGCATTCGAGCGCGACCTCCTGAGCCTGGCCGACATCCGTGGCTGAGCCCGGCCGGCGGGTCGTATGCCCTGAGCTATAGTCGCCCGGCTATGCCCACCGAGCGCATGAGGAGGGTGAATGAGGTCATGCGCGAGGTCATCGGGTCCGCCATCGCCACCGAGCTCGAGGACCCACGGATCGGATTCGTCACGGTGACCTCGGTCGAGACGAGCCCGGACCTGCGCTCGGCGCGCGTGCACGTCAGCGTGCTCGGCGACGAGGCCGAGCGCGAGGCGACGCTTGCAGGGCTTTCGTCATCCCACGGCGTGCTGCAGGCTACGATCGCGCGCGAGATGCGTCTCAAGCGCACCCCAACCCTCAGCTTCCACTACGACGAGGCCCCAGAGCGCGGCGCCCGGTTATGGAGGCTGCTCGACAAGTGACCGAGGCAGTCGCCGCGACGGCGGAGCCCAAGGACGCATCGCTCGAGGAGGTGGCCCAGGACCTGCGAGCTTCGGATCGCTTCCTACTGACGACCCACGAGGGACCGGACGGCGACGCGCTCGGGTCGCTGCTCGCCATGCACCAGATCCTCACCCAGCTCGGCAAGGACTCGGTGATGTTCCTGGCGGCGAAGGAGTTTCCTCTCCCGGTCGAATACCGGTTCCTGCCGCTGGAGGAGGTCTTTCACGAGCCGCCGGCGGACGTCGTGGACCGGACGCTGGTCTTCCTCGACTGCGGAAACATCGACCGCATGCCCGTGGGGTTCCTGCATCGCGGCGAGGCCAGGATCCTGAACATCGATCACCACCACGACAACACCCGCTTCGGGACGCTCAACCTGGTCGATACGGAGGTCTCCTGCACGGCGGAGATCCTGTTCGAGTTGGCGAAGCTGCTGGGCGCCGAGCTCACCCCGGGGATCGCGGGGGCCCTCTACGTGGCGCTGATCACGGACACGGGCCGCTTCATGTACGAGAACACGAGCGCGGACACCCACCGGATGGCGGCAGAGCTGATCGAGGCCGGGGTGGACGTCCACGACACCTACCGGCGCCTGTACGAGCGAGTCCCGATCGAGAAGCTGCGCCTGGTGGGCCGCGCGATCGAGCGGATCGAGCGCTTTCCGGACTGCAACCTGGCCGCTACCTACATCTCGACTGACGATTACGCGGAGACGGGTGCGAGCGAGGTACTCACCGAGGGGATCATCGACCACGTGCGCGCGCTCGAGGGGATCGAGGTTGCGGCGATGATCCGGGACAAGACTGACGGTGGACACGCGGCGCGCAAGGTGAGCTTGCGCTCGACGGTGGGCAGGGTTGACGTGTCGGCGATTGCCCGTAAGCACGGAGGCGGAGGCCACCTACGGGCGGCCGGCTTCTCGACCGATCTCGAATACCCCGAGCTGGTCAAGTTCCTCTGTGACGAGGTCAGGGCACAGCTCTAGCCAGATGCCGCAGCCGGATGCCGGGATCGTGCTCGTCGACAAGCCCGCCGGTGCGACCTCACACGACATGGTGGAGCGCGTTCGCCGCGAGCGCGATCAGAGGGTGGGACACGCCGGAACGCTGGACCCCTTCGCCACGGGGCTCCTGGTGGTGCTTCTGGGGCGGGCGACGCGACTCCAGCGCTATTTCCTGCCCCTGCGTAAGACCTACCGGGCGACGGCGCGGCTCGGCTGGCGGTCGACCACGGGCGATCCTGACGGCGAACTGTCCCAGACGGGCGTGATTCCCGAGCGGCTGGAACTGCCCACAGGGCGGATTCGCCAGCGGGTGCCGATGACCTCGGCGGTCAAGGTGGAGGGCGAGCGGCTCTATCGGCGCGCCCATCGCGGTGAGAGCGTGGAAACCCCGGAGCGCGAGGTCGATGTCTACCGCGCCGAGCTGTTGCGCCACGAGGGCGACAGCGCGGAGTTCGAGATCGAGTGCTCGACCGGCACCTACATTCGCACCCTGATCGAAACGCTCGGCGATGCGTATTGCGAGCAGCTAAGGCGGATCGCCGTGGGCCCGTTTCGAGTGGAGGCCGCGGGCGGCGAGCCGCTTGGGGCGGGCGCGGCGCTGGCCTTCCTGCCCGAGCGGATCCTCGATGGCACCGAGGCCAAGCGCGTCGCTCACGGGGCCCCCGTGCCCGCCGCCGGCGAGGCTGAAGGCCCACTCAGGCTCACCAGCGAGGGGCGCCTGCTGGCGGTCGCCCGTCGACGTGGGGCGGCGCTGCGGCCCGAAGTCGTGCTCGCATAGCGCTTGCGTGAAAGGCTTCGCGGCCGCGTGAGTCGATGAAGATCAGGGTCACCCAGCTTGCCGATGCCGAGCCGCGATCCCGACACGTGGCGATCGGCGTCTTCGACGGCGTCCACGTCGGCCATCGCCAGGTGATCGACCGGGCGGATACGGCGTTGACGTTCGAGCCGCACCCCGTGCGCGTGCTCCACCCCGATGCGGCGCCGAAGCTGATCATGCCCTTCGAGATCAAGCGCGACGTCATCGAGGGGCTGGGGGTCGAGGAGCTGATCGTGATCGCGTTCGACGACGAGTTCTCGTCCATCGCCCCGGAGGACTTCTGCTCGCGGGTTTTGGTCGAGGCGCTTGGCGCTGAGCGCGTCTCCGTGGGGGAGAACTTCCGCTTCGGCTCCAAGGCCAGGGGAGACCCCCAGATGCTTGCCTCGCGTCAGGAGTTCCAGACGCGCATCGTGCCCTTGGTGGAAGTGGATGGGGAGATCGTCTCCTCGACGCGGATCAGGTCCCTGGTCGCCGCGGGGGAGGTAGAGGCGGCCATGCGGTGCCTGGGCGCCCCCTTCCTGCTCGAGGGGACCGTGGTCGAGGGGGATGAAAGGGGCCGCAAGCTCGGCTTCCCGACGGCCAACATCGTGCCGTCCGACGACCTGGTCTGCCCGGGCCACGGGGTCTACGCGGCGTTTGCCGACGGCCGGCCGGCGGCGGTGAACGTGGGGGTTCGCCCGACCTTCGAGAGTGGACGCGGGCTGTTGGTCGAGGCGCACCTGATCGACTTCGATGGGGACCTGTACGGGCACACGCTGCGCATCGCATTCATCAACCGGCTGCGCGGCGAAAGGCGGTTCGGGGGCGTGGAGGAGCTGGTCGCCCAAATGGAGCGTGACGTCGAGGTCGCTCGAGAGCTCTGTGCTAGCTTCACTCCGCCCTGATGCCGCTGACCAAGGACCGCAAACAGGAGCTGATCGGCAAGTTCGGACGCGAGTCCGGTGATACCGGCTCGGCTGAGGTTCAGGTGGCCCTGCTCACGGAGCGCATCAACCACCTGACCGAGCATCTGCGCGAGCATCGTAAGGATCACCACTCGCGCCGCGGGCTGCTGATGATGGTCGGCAAGCGGCGGCGGCTGCTCAGGTACCTGGAGAGCTCGGACCTGGAGCGTTACCGCAAGGTCGTGGCCGACCTCGGCCTGCGCCGATAGGTGTTGGCGCCGAGCGGGGGAGACGCCGCAGGAACGCGGCGTCGAGGGGGCGGAGTCCCCCTGGCGAGGCAACAGGCTGGTGGCGTTTGATGATCAAGCCCGGGTCGCCGGCGCCCGAGTTCTCGCTACGGAACCACGAGGGCAAGGAGGTCAGCCTGGCGGACTTCCGGGGCCGGAAGGTCATGCTGGTCTTCTATCCCCTGGACTTCAGCCCGGTGTGCACCGACCAGCTCTCCCTGTATCAGGAGGTTCTGGAGCAGATCGAGGAACGGGGCACGAGCCTGGTCGGGATCAGCGTCGACTCCGCATGGGCGCACCGGGCGTTCCGGGAGAAGCTCGGCATCACCATCCCGCTGTTAGCCGACTTTGAGCCCAAGGGCGCTGTGACTCGCAGCTACGGCGCCTTCCTGGACGAGGTTGGCCACGGCAATCGCTCGCTCGTGCTCGTCGATGAGGAGGGACTGGTCGCCTGGGTGCACGAGTCGCCCACGCCGCTCGAGATCCCCGGGGCCAACCTAATCTTTGACGCCCTGGAGTCGGCGGGCTAAGCCCGGCTCCCCCGGTCGAGTGGAGAGTTGGGGACACATACGGGCCCCAATTCCACTCTCGAACCGATTTGGCGCTTATGGCTACCTTGCTTTCGGTGCGCGAACTCACAAGCCAACCGCTTCCGCCCGTCGGCCCCGACGACCATGTCCGAGGCCGGGGGCCGGAGGCGATCGTCTACCTCGACCTGGCCTGTCCCCGGTGCGCCCTCGCCTGGATTCGGATACGCGAGCTGCCACTCCGGCTGGCGCTTCGCCACTTTCCGATCGCCTCCAAGCATCCCCGCGCCCCCGCGCTCCACGCCGCCGTGGAGGCAGCCGGTCTCCAGGGGCGCTTCGTGGAGATGTGGGACTCGCTGCTCACCGATCAGCCTCACCAGGACGATCCGCATCTGTGGGCGCGCGCCGAGGATCTCGCCCTCGACCTGGAGCTCTTTGACCGCGACCGCCGCTCCGAGCCGGTAGCCGAGCGCGTCCGTCGCGCCTTCGAGAGCGGGATCCGGGCCGGGATCGCCGGGACGCCGGCGGCCTTCGTCGGCGGCCACCCCGTCGAGGGCGACATCGCGGAATCACTCAGCGGGCTGGGCTGAGGCCCGCCCACGGGGCATTCCAAACGGCTCTCTGTAAGATCGACGCCGTTAGAGAACGAGAGTTCTGAGCGAAGATTGGCCGTCAACCGGACGGCCGGAGGGAAAAGACAAGATGAGCCTGTTTGACGTGAGCCGCGTCTCGGTGGAGGTCGGCGGCGAGGAGATCTCCTTCGAGACCGGCAAGCTCGCCCGCCAGGCGGGCGGAGCGGTTGTGGTCCGCTCCGGGGACACGATGGTCCTCTGTACGGCGACGGCCGGCAACCTGCGCGACGTCGACTTCTTGCCGCTGACGGTCGACGTCGAGGAGCGCCACTACGCGGCCGGGAAGATTCCCGGATCCTTCTTTCGGCGTGAGGGCAGGGCCGGGGAGCGGGCGACCCTGACGGCCCGGATGATCGATCGGCCGCTCCGACCGCTGTTCCCGAAGGGCTGGCACTACGAGACCCAGATCGTCTGCCAGCCCCTGTCGGTGGAATTCGAGCACAGCTACGACATCCTGGCGATGAACGGCGCCTCGGCGGCGGTGGCCGTCTCGCAGATCCCGGTGCCCACCCACGTCGGTGCGGTGCGGATCGGCAAGTTGCACGGCGATTTCGTGCTCAACCCGGCTGAGGAGAACGCGGACGATCTGGAGATGGACCTGGTCGTTTCCGGGTCGAGCGAGGCGATCCTGATGGTGGAGTGCGGAGCGAACGGCGTCACGGAGGCCGAGGTCCTGGACGCCCTGGACATCGCCCACGAGGAGATCAAGAAGATCTGCGCGAGCATCGAGGAGTTGCGGGCCAAGGCGGGCAAGGAGAAGCTCGAGGTGGAGGAGCCGAAGATCGACGCGGACCTGGTGGAGCGGATCCGCTCCTCGCACGGGGCGAAGCTCGACGAGGCGACCCAAATCCCCGAGAAGCTGGCCCGACAGGATGCCGCCAAGGCGGTCGAGGAGCAGGTAACCGAGCAATATGCGGGCGCCGGCGACGGCGAGGACGCTGAGCCGGAGCAGCGCGCTGAGGTCTCGCGCGCATTCGACGCACTCGAAAAGGAGATGATCCGCCGGCGGATCGCGGTCGAGAAGAAGCGGCCCGACGGACGGGCCGAGGACGAGATCCGGCCGATCGAATGCGAGGTCGACGTCTCACCGCGCGTGCACGGCTCGGCGCTCTTCACTCGCGGCGAGACCCAGATCCTCTCCAACGTGGCGCTGGGAACGAGCCGCATGGACATGCGGGTCGACAACCTCAGCCTGGTCGAGTCCAAGACCTTCTGGCACCACTACAACTTCCCGCCATTCTCGGTCGGGGAGGTCGGCTTCATGCGAGGCCCCAAGCGCCGGGACATCGGCCACGGCGCGCTCGCCGAGCGGGCCCTGGTGCCGACCGTCCCGAGCACGGACGATTTTCCCTATGTGGTCCGGGTCGTCTCGGAAACGCTGGAGTCGAACGGGTCCTCATCGATGGGCTCGGTGTGTGCCTCGTCGATGGCGCTGATGGCCGCCGGCGTGCCGGTGTCGAGTCCCGTGGCCGGGGTGGCGATGGGGCTGATCAAGGAAGGCGACGACCACGTGGTGCTCACCGACATCGCGGGGGTCGAGGACCACTTGGGCGACATGGACTTCAAGGTCGCCGGCACCGCCGAGGGGATCACTGCCCTTCAGATGGACATCAAGATCTCCGGGGTCACCTTCGACATCCTGCGCGATGCCCTGGAGCAGGCTCGCCAGGGCCGCCTGTTCATCCTCGAGGCCATGAAGCAGACGATCCCGGGGCCGCGCGAGGAGCTCTCGCAGTTCGCG
The DNA here is from genome assembly GCA_035573435.1 of Solirubrobacterales bacterium. GTDB lineage: Bacteria > Actinomycetota > Thermoleophilia > Solirubrobacterales > 70-9 > AC-56. The sequence continues at coordinate 54,186 of DATMZR010000013.1, read as the reverse complement.
CCGCGGATCGAGCAGATCAAGATCGATCCGGAGAAGATCGGCGCTCTGATTGGAAAGGGGGGCGAGACGATCCGGGCCCTGTCGGAGGAGTTCGAGGCCGACATCAACGTCGAGGACGACGGCACGGTGCAGGTATATGCGCCGAACGGCGCCCTGGTCGATGCGTGCATCGCGCGCATCGAGGCGATGACCAAGGAGGCTGAGATCGGCGACAGGTTCACCGGCAAGGTCGTCAAGACGACCGCCTTCGGGGCCTTCGTCGAGCTCACCAAGGGGACCGACGGCCTGCTGCACATCTCCAACGTGAAGCCCGGCGAGCGCGTCAGCGCTGTCGAGGACGTGCTCAAGCAGGGCGACGAGCTCGACGTCACGGTCGTCGAGGTGGACCGCGAGCGTGGACGCATCGGCCTGCGGCTCTCCAACGATCCAGCGGTCGAGGGCAAGTCGCCCGACGAGCTGACCAGCGTGGGGACGGGCGACTCCGGCCCACGCGGGGGCGGCAATGGCGGCGGCCGGCGGAACCGTGAGCGCCTGGATGGTGGGCGCGGGGGGGGCGGCGGACGCCGTAGACGGACCTAAATTGGGCACTCCGCCCCGCACCGGGTCCCTTGTCTGAAGCAGGCACCCCGCCGCTGCCGGAGGGCGTCTCCCACACGGAGCTGCCCGGCGGGCTGCAGGTGGTCACCGAGGTTGTCCCGTCCGTCCGCTCGGTCGCGCTCGGCTTCTGGGTCCGGACGGGCTCCCGCGACGAAGCTCCCACACAGGCGGGCGTCTCGCACTTCCTCGAGCACCTGCTGTTCAAAGGGACCGAGCGGCACTCGGCGATCGAGATCTCCGAGCTGTTCGACGGCATGGGGGCGGCCACCAACGCAGCCACCAGCAAGGAGTCGACACAGCTGCATGCACGGCTGTTGGACGAGCACACAGAGCAGGCGTTCGACCTGCTCGCGGAGATGCTGCTTCGTCCCGCGCTGCCCGAGGACGAGGTGGATTCTGAGCGCCAGGTCGTGCTGGAGGAGATCGCGATGTACGACGACGAGCCCCAGGAGCGGGTGCACGACGTGCTCGCAGCTGCCGTCCACGGCGACCATCCCCTGGGGCGGCGCGTGCTTGGCGACGCCGAGGTCATCGGCTCGATCCCGGTCGCCGAGATCATGTCCTACCACGGCTCCCGCTACACCGGACCGAACCTGGTGGTCGCTGCGGCCGGACATCTCGAGCACGAGCGGATCGTCGAGCTGGCGCAACGCCGGCTCAGGCCGCCTGCCGGCGAGCGAAACGGCGTTCCGGAGAAGGCCGAGTATGAGGAGGCGCCGCGCTTCGCGTTCCAGGTCAAAGAGACCGAGCAGTACCACATCTGCTTCGGTGGACCGGGGATCTCACGCGCAGACGAGAGACGCTTCACGCTGGGGGTCCTGGACGCGATCTTTGGCGGCTCCACTTCGTCGCGCCTGTTTCGGGAGGTGCGCGAGAAGCGTGGACTTGCCTACTCGGTCGGCTCCTACAGCGAGCAGTACGTCGACGGCGGGATGGTCGCGATGTACGTCGGCACCCGCGGGGAGAACGTCCGAGAAGCGTGTTCGATCATCGGCCGCGAGCTCTCCACGCTTCGCGACCACGGCGTCAGTGCCGAGGAGCTGGAGCGAGCCAAGGAGCATGTGAAGGGCCGGCTGGTGCTCGGGCTCGAGGCGACCGGGGCGCGCATGTCGCGTCTTGCCCGTTCGATTCTGTTTGGCATCCCATTGCTCTCGCTCGACGAGATGCTCGCGCGCATTGGGCAGGTCAGCGCCGAGGATGTCGCCGGGTTGGCCACCGAGCTGTATGACCCGGAGCGGTTCTCCACCGCCTGCATCGGCCCGGACGAGGAGCACTTTCGGGAAGCGGCGGCCGCGGTTAGCGAGGAGCTCGCCACCTCTTCGAAAGCATGATCAAAGTCGCGGTGGCCGGGGCCGCCGGGCGAATGGGCGCCGCCGTCTGCGAGGCCGTGGAGGCGGCCGACGATCTGGAGCTGGCCGGGCGCGCGGATCCCACCCTCGACGTACCGGTTTCGGCGGTGCTGGGCGGGGCGGACGTGCTGGTCGACTTCACGACGCCCGAAGCGGCCGGCGGGAATGTCCGCGAATGCCTCGGGGCCGACGTCCATGCGGTCGTCGGCACCACCGGGTTCGACGTCGAGGCCGCTCAAGGCGATGCGCAGGCGGCGGCCCAGGATGGCAAGCGCGCGCGGGTCTTCGTTGCACCCAACTTCGCGATCGGTGCCGTGCTCATGATGCAGATGGCGCGTCAGGCGGCCCCGCACATGACCGAGTGCGAGATCGTCGAGCTCCACCACGAGGACAAGCTCGACGCTCCCTCGGGGACCGCCAAGCGCACTGCCGACCTGGTCCGCGAGGCTGGCGGAAACGTCCATGAACCGATCCATTCGGTGCGCCTTCCCGGCCTGGTTGCGCACCAGGAGGTGATCTTCGGCGGCGAGGGCCAGACCCTGTCGATCCGCCACGATTCGACGGACCGCAGGTCGTTCATGCCCGGTGTCCTGCTCGCCGTGCGAAGGGTCGCCGACCTGCCGGACCCGTTCACCGTGGGGCTCGAGAATCTCCTCTAGGATCGTCGATCCTGCGCTGCTCGTCAGCGAGGGTTATGTACTCCTCCAGCATGATCTTGTCCTTAGACCGTGCTGCCTTCCGCTTCATCGCGATCAGGTGGTCGAGCGAGGCGACCTTCACGGGTATGCCGTCGAGAACGACGTCCTGCGCTGTGGCGCGTAGCTCCTCATAGGAGCGAATGCCGCCGGGATCGGCGAGCACGTCGAAGGACCCGAATCGGGTTAGGAAGGTGAAGTTCCCACCGTTCTCGAGGCTGCGAGCGTCGAGCTGGAGGGGAAGGTCCTTCTCGTCTCCTGGGGTCCTAAGACGAGCCCCCAGCTCCCTGAGGGCGGCCGCCAGCCGTTCGAGGTTCGAGGACTCACGGGAGTACGCCACATCGAGGTCGTAGGTGGGGTAGGACGATCCATGAGCGATCCCCGCGATTCCACCGATGACCACGAAGTCCACAGCGTGGCGCCGAAGGATGTCGAGAATCGGCTCGGCGTTCAGATCGGGCGGGAGCGGCTCGGTCACCGCGCCGCCCGCTTCGCAGGCTCAGTGGCTGCGCCGCGATTCCTGCGCACGAACTGGGAGAAGTCCAGGCCCCGGTGGACGCGCTCGGCTGGGGAGAGCGCCAGCCTCTGGCCGATCAGGGTGCGATCGATGCCGGTGTCGCGCTCGCGGCTGACGAGCTCCAGGTCCTCGCCAAGGAGGTGAAGCAGCGAACGCAGCGTCTCCACGCTGGGGGAGACGCGATCGCGCTCGATCCGCGAGATCGCGGATTGCGTGGTGCCCGCGCGGGTGGCGAGGCTCGTCTGGCTGACGCTATGCCTGCGCCGAGCCTCTCTGAGGAGCTGGCCGGGGGTCATGCCGCCAGTATAGCTTTTATGCGCTTATCGCTAATAAGCTATGGATAGCGTAAGGTATCGGCGACTCTGCCTGGGTCGGCGCCTTGCCAGACTGCCGAGTGTGCGCCTCTCCCAGATCGCGATCAGCGTCGCCGACCTGCGCCGGGCTCAGGGCTGGTATCGCGAGGTGCTCGGACTGGAGCCCGCAGGCGGGACCAACCTGTTCGCCGGTCCACTCGCCTCGTTGGTCCAGGGAGTGCCGCGGGCGGCGTCCACTTGTTGGTGGCTGGTCGACCGCCAGGACCTGTTCCAGATCGAGCTGTTCGAGTTCCGCAGCCCCCTGGTCCGGTCGCTGCCGCGCGACTGGCGGCCGTGCGACATCGGCTACACGACGCTTTCGTTCTGGGTCACTGACCTCGATGCCACGCTGGAGCGCGCGACGGCGCTCGGCACGCCGCCACTCGGGGTTCCGCTTGGCGAGCCCGGGGCGCGGCGCGCGTGCTTGCGCGACCCCGACGGGGTCCTGATCGAGTTGATGGAGGAGGATCCGCGCGCACCCAACCCGCGGGAGCGCCCGCGCGCCGGGGTGGGTGCGGTGGCGCGCTCCGTGACGCTCTCGGTGCCGGACCTGGAGCGCTCCCGGCAGGTCTTTGTCCATGCGCTGGGGCTTGAGGAGGCCGAGGGCCTCGAGCTGCACACCGCCGAGCACGAGGCGCTTTGGGGCCTAGAGGGGGCAAGGCGGGAGTCGGCCCTGCTGTGGGCCGACGACATGCTCGTCGAGCTGGCCCAATACGCCGATCCGAAGGGACGGCCCTGGCCGCCGGGTTACCGGATCTCGGATCAGGGTCTTCTGAACATCGCCTTCGGGTTTCGGGAGCGCGCCTCGTTCGAGGCGGCCCATAAGCGTTGCGTGGAGGCGGGACTGAGCCCCAATGGGCCCCCGCTGCGGCTCGGGGCCTGGTCAGTCGTGTACGTAAACGACGATCAAGGGTTCAGCGTCGAGCTGCTCCATGCAGAGCCCTGGTACGAGCGGCAAATGGGGTTTCGTCCCCGCCCAACTCCCCGGCTGGCGCCGCTGGCTGGACGAACCCCGGCGCGCCTGCGAGCCCAACGGCGCTTCGCGAAGGCGCTCGTGACAGGTGCGGGCGGTGGCCTTGGGACGGAGTTCTCCCGACTGGCGGCCGAGGACGGAACCTCGCTCGTGCTGCTCGACCGCGACGCCGAGGGCCTGTCGAGGCTGGCGATGGAGCTGGGGGATGGGGTGGAGGTGGTGACGCACGAGCTCGATCTCGCCGACCTCGAGGCCGTGGACACGGCCGCGGCGGACCTGGTCGCAGAGCACCCCGATATCGATCTCGCCATCGCCGGCGCGGGCCTCGACCGGGCTCAGTCGTTGCTTGCCTTCGACTGGCGCCAGGCGCGTGAGGACTTCAACGTCAACGCGCTGGCCAACCTGGTGCTCCTCTCGCACCTCGCCCCGGCGATGGCCAGGCAGGGGGGTGGCCATGTGACGGCGATCGTCAGCCTCGCAGGGCTGGTCGGGATGCCTTACGAGGCCCCTTACAGCGGCAGCAAAGCGGCTCTGGCGGCGATGGCGGAATCCGCCCGGGCCGAGCTGCAGCCGGACGGGATCACCTTCACCGCGGTCTTTCCGGGCTTCGTGGACACGCCGATGTTCCGAGCCAACGCCTTCAAAAAATCAGATCCCACTAGCCAGTCGCGTCGCCGTCGGCTCCGCGCCAGCATCTCGTACCCCATCGCCCCCCGTGACGCCGCCGAGCGGATCTATATGGCCACGCTGGCGCGGCGCGAAAGCCTCCACTTCCCGGCCCGGGAGCACGCCAAGCTGCGCCTGGCGCGGTTGCTTCCGGCGCGTCTGCGCGACCCGCTGACCCGGGGCGCCATGGACCTGAGCCGCATGCCGTCCCGCCGGCCATGAGCGAACACCTGGCACCCCTGCCCGCCGCCAGTTGAGCGATACTGCTGGGGCGATGGCGACGATCTCCGGCGTGCTCACGGCGATGGCGACGCCGTTCTCGGAGGATCAAGCGCTCGACCTCGAGGCGGCCCGAAAGCTCTCGCGACACCTCGTGGAGAACGGATCGCACGGACTCGTGGTCGCCGGCACCACGGGCGAGTCGCCGACCCTCTCAGACGCCGAAAAGTTGAGCCTGCTGGAGGCGGTGAAGGAGGAGGTGGGCGACCAGGCCACGATCATCTGCGGCACCGGATCCAACGACACGCGCCACTCTGTCGAGCTGACCGGGGCGGCCTGCCGCGCCGGCGCCGATGCCGCACTGGTGGTCACTCCCTACTACAACAAGCCCAATCGCGCGGGCCTGCGCGCTCACTTCCACGCAGTAGCGGAAGCCGCGGGCGACACTCCGGTGATCCTCTACAACATCCCGTCGCGCTGCGTCATCAACCTCGACCTCGCTTTTCTCGCGGAGCTCGCGGGGGAGATCCCCAATGTGACCGCGGTCAAGCAGGCCAATGACGACGATCTCGGGCCCATCGAGGGGCTCGACCTGCTGGCCGGGAACGACACGGTCTTCCTCCGTTGCCTGGAGCTGGGAGGGACCGGTGGAATCCTGGTCTCCTCGCACCTCGTCGGGCCCGAGATGCGGGCGATCTACGACGCCGTGACCGCGGGAAACGGCGCCCGTGCCCACGAGCTTGACGCCCAGCTCCAGCCGATCTACGAGGCCACCACGGTGACCAGCAATCCGATTCCGGTCAAGGCGGCGCTCGAGATGCTGGACATCATCGAGGGCCACGTGCGGCTGCCGATGGTCCCCGCGAGCCAAGAGGAACGGGCCGCGATCAGGGCGGCACTGGAGCGACAGGGGCTGCTGGTCGCCGGCGGCACGACCGGCTAGTGGTCCACTAGATGCAGCAGCGTCCGGCGCCGGGCGAGGGTATCGCGGGGTGACGGCGGCGCTTCGTGTCCTGCCGCTCGGCGGGCTCGGCGAGATCGGCAAGAACATGACCGTCGTCGAGCACGAGGGCCGGATCGTCGTGGTCGACACGGGGCTCATGTTCCCGACGACCGAGATGCTGGGCATCGACCTGGTGCTTCCCGACTTCTCCTACCTGCGAGACCGTGCCGACTCGATCGAGGCGATCGTCCTCACTCACGGCCACGAGGATCACGTCGGCGCGCTTCCCTACGTGCTCCGAGAGCTCGGCATGCCGCCCGCCATCTACGGCGGCGCTCTGACCGTTGGCCTCGTGCGCTCCAAACTCGAGGAGCACCGGCTCCGGGAGGCCCCCCTGGAGGTGCTCGAGGCCGGCGAGCGGGTGCCCGTCGGCCCGTTCGAGCTGGAGCTGGTCCACATGGCGCACTCGATCCCCGACTCGCGGGCGGCCGTCCTGCGCACGGACCTCGGCACCCTGCTGATCACCGGCGACTACAAGTTCGACCAGACCCCTGTCGACGGGCGGCCAGCCGACGTCTCACGGCTCGCTGAGCTGGGGCGCGAAGGGGTCCTCTGCCTCTTCGGCGACTCGACGAATGCCGACCGGCCCGGGGTGGCGCCGTCGGAGTCGAGCGTGGGCCCCGCGCTGCGCGATCTGTTCTCCCGCTGCCCCGGCCGGATCATCGTCACCTCGTTCGCCTCCAACGTGCATCGGGTCCAGCAGGTGATCGACGCGGCCGCCGAGCTCGACCGGCGCGTGGCGCTCGTCGGCCGCTCCATGCGCAAGAACTTCAACATCGCAGCCAACCTCGGCATCGCTCAGGTTCCGGAGGGCATGCTGATCCCGGCACGCGAGATCGAGTCCTTCCCTGACCACGAGGTGGTCGCGATCTCGACCGGAAGCCAGGGGGAGCCTCTGTCCGCGCTGCGGCGCATGGCCCACGCAGACCACGCCGACGTCGAGCTTCACTCGGGCGACACGGTGATCTTCTCGGCCACCCCGATCCCCGGAAACGAGCGCTCGGTGAACGAGACGATCGATCGAATCTTCGAGATCGGCGCTGAGGTGGTGACCGCGGCCGATGCGCCCATCCACGCGTCGGGCCACGGATGGCAGGAGGAGCTCAAGCTGATGCTCAACCTGACCCGTCCGCGCTACGTGATGCCCGTTCATGGCGACCACAAGCGCCTGCGCCTCCACGGCGCCCTGGCCGAATCGGTGGGAATCGAGCCGGAACGGATCTTCAAGGGACGCAATGGCCTGGCCCTCGAATTCGACGAGTCCGGGGCTCGCCTCGGCCCCGAGCTCGGCGCCGGAATGATCTTCGTCGACGGTGTCGACATCGGCGATCCCGACGATGTCGCGCTTCGCGATCGCCGCGCCCTGTCGGCGGATGGCGTGTTCATCGTCGTCGCGACGATCGCCTCCGACGACGGCTCGCAGGTAGCGCCGCCGGAGATCATCTTCCGGGGGGTGCCGTTCGTGGAAGAGGCCGACGGGCTGGTTGAGGAGCTGCGCGAGGTGGTCGGCAATTCGCTCGCTGAGGCGGCGCGGCACGCAGAGCGCGAGACCACGCTCCTCCAGCAGGATCTGCACGACGACATCGCCGCCTTCGTCTACGAACGGCTTCGCCGCCGGCCGATGGTGCTGCCGGTGGTCGTCGAAGTGTGAGCCGGGGTGGTTGTTACCCTGGCCGTGATGCTCGGGGGGCCAAGCCGGGAAGCTGACGCCGGCGTGCTCGCGACGGGGAACCGCGCCACGATGCGCCGCACGGTCCTCGCGGTCGCCCTGGTCGCCGCGCTTGCCGCTCCCGCGTCCGCCTCCGGCGCCCCTCCGAAGGCGGCGGCGAGGCTCAAGGCAGCGAGCGCACCTGTGAGCGAGCTCGAGCCGGCGGCGGCGATCCCTCTGCCCGGGGGCACGACCGTGTACCGGTTCCAGCAGCGTGTCTCGGGAGTGAACGTTCTGGATGCCCAGGCGGTGGTGAGCGACCCGAAGGGGGCGCCGCCCGCCCTCGTGGCCGATTCGAGCAAGCCAAACATCGAGCGCGCTCCGTCGCCGCAGATCGAGAGGGCGGTGGCGGTCGAGACAGCCATTCGTGCGGCGCAGGTCCGGCGGCTGCGCGCACATTCGTCGGCCAGGCTGGCGATCGACCCCGGCGCCGGCGGCACCCTCGTTTGGCGGGTCGTCATCCCGTCCGCGCAGCCGCTGGGTGACTTCGAGGTCCTGGTCGACGCGGTCTCCGGCGCCGTCGTGCGGATCAGGAACCTGCTGCAGGACTCGAGACAGGGCCACGCGCAGCTCTTCAACCCCAATCCGGTCGCACAGGCGCGGAGCTCGTCCACGCTTCGGGACCGCCACGACAAGAACTACGGCCGGTTGACCTCGCTGCGTCATCCGGTCACGCTTCACGACATCCGGAGGGGCCAGCGGTGTCTGCACGGCAAATGGGTACACGCGATGGTCGGCACCGACGCGCGGGAGGTGTGCAAGCGGGGGCTCAATTGGCGGGGGGTCAAGCGGTCGAAGGACCGCTTCGAGGCCTTGATGGCCTACTTCCACATCGATCGCGCCCAGCGCTACATCCAAAGCCTCGGATTTGGCGCAGGCGGCGCTGAGGGGATCAACAAGCGGACCCAGGTCGTCGTCGCTGACGCGTTCAGAGACGACAACTCGTTCTTCTCGCCCGCAACCCGCAAGATCAAATACGGCAGCGGTGGCGTGGACGACGCCGAGGACGCCGACGTGATCGTGCACGAGTACGGCCACACTCTTCAGGACGACCAGGTTCGGCGGTTCGGCCAGGGCGAACAGGCTGGGGCGATCGGCGAGGGGTTCTCCGACTTTTGGGCCGCGGTGATGTCGTCCCGCGCCCGGGGGACCAGCAACAGGGACGACGTCTGCATCTTCGACTGGGACGGCACCACCTGGGGAAGGTTCGTGCCCGCGTTCAACCGCCGATGCGGCCGGCGTGCGGACAGGGACGACACGCTGGCGGAGGGCCAGGACAGGTGCGGGTTCGAGATCCATTGTGTGGGCGAGGTCTGGTCGAGCGCCCTGTGGGACCTGCGCGGCCAGGTCGGCGGTCGCACCCTGGATCGGATGGTGCTCTCGTCGCAGTTCATGTACACGACCCACGAGCATTTCGACGATGCGGTCGAGGCGCTGATCGCCGCCGATCAGGCCTCCGGCGGGGCGAATAAGCCAGCGATCTGCGCCGAGATGGAAACCCAGCGCGAGATCGACGTGGCGGACTGCCCCTGACCGACCGGCCCGGAAAAGACTGACCCGCCGGCGTCAGGGAGGGGGAACACCGGCGGGTCGCTTTGGCTCAGACTGGCCAACGTTCACCCGTCGAGGCGGTGTCGGGGGGTTCCCCGGCGGGTGTGTTGTCTCGTCCAGGGGCAAAGTATAGGGATTGTGTAAACGGATCCTAAGATCTGGCGGCGGCGCGACGCCTCCGAATCCGCGGTATTTCCAGGACCTAGCGGACGAGCGGCGGTTCCGCCAACTGGCGGGCCGTCGATTCGGGTGTCGGCAGCGGGAGCCGCACCGTGAAGCGCGCCCCACCGGTCGCGGAGGCACCGGCGTCGACTTCGCCGTCGTGGGAGATCGCGACCGCCTTCACGATGGCGAGGCCCAGCCCGGCCCCGCCGCCTTCGCCGATGTCGGCGGGGCCTGCGCCCCGAACGAACCTGGAGAACACCTGCTCCTCCATGCCCGGCGGAAGCCCGGGGCCGTCGTCGGAGACCTCGAGCACGGCATCCCCGTTGCGGCGCTCGACGGCGACCCGGATCTCCGTGCCCGGGGGGGTATGGCGCAGGCCGTTGTCGAGCAGGTTCACGGCCAGCCGGTGCAGCTCGTCCGGGTTGCCCTCCACGGTCACCTGGCCGTGGTCGGCCAGGGTCAGGCGGTGGCCGTCGGCCACGGGACGCACCTCGGAGAGGGCGGCGGCGGCGACGGCCCCGAGGTCGCACTCACGCCGGGCACCGGTGCGTCCGGCGTCGGCGCGGGCGAGCAGCAGCAGGTCGGAGACCAGCCGGCTCATCCGCCTCGCAGAGTTGAGGGCCGAGTCGATCATCTCGCCCTCCTCGCCGCGCCGCTCGACCGCCTCCAGTCGCTCCTGGAGCAGCTCCAGGTTGGCCAGGATGCTGGTCAGCGGGGTGCGTAGCTCGTGGGAGGCGTCGGCCACGAACTCGCGCTGCGCCTGCATCATCTGCTCGGTCTCCGAGCGCGCCGCGTCGAGCTCGCGGAGCATCTGATCCAGGGTGCGCGCCAGTTCGCCGACTTCGTCGTCCGTCTCCGGCTCGGGGATCCGCAGCGACGGGTCGCGCGTGGAGGCGATCTCCCGCGCCTTTGTGGTGAGCGTGGACACCGGGCGCATCGCCCGCCGGCCTATAGCGATCCCCGCCAGACCCGCGAGCAGCGTGCCGCCGAGCACGCCGCCCCCGAGAAAAAGCCACAGCTTGCTGATCGTCGCGTCGAGGTTGTCCGTGTTGCGGCCGTACTGGAGCGTAAAGGTGGACGTGCTGATCGTCGCCACTCGCATTGAGCCGATATCGCGGACACCGTCGGTCGTCGGCCCCAGCGGCGGCGCTGCTCTAGGAATCTTCACCGAGCCCACCGGCGTGATCGCGCGGACGGCGGCCTTCCCCGTGAGCGTCAGGTCTCGCAGTTGGGCCGCCAGATGGGGGTCGCTGGCGAGCTGAGGGTCCAGGGCAAGGCGTGCCGCGTCGTCGCGAAGCTCGTCGTCGAAGTCGGTCTGCAAGCGGTTCGAGGTCAGCCGTCCAACCACGACGGCGAAGATGACCAGGATGACCAGTGTCAAGATGGTCGAGACCGCCGCCAGCCGCCAGCGGACCGGCCACCGCTTGGGCGTCAGCGCTGCGACGATGCGCTCAAGCCGCTTCATCCCGAGCCGCCTTGACGACGTACCCGGCGCCACGCTTGGTGTGGAGGAGGCGCGGTTCGCCGCCCGCTTCGAGCTTCCGCCGCACGTTCGAGATGAAGACGTCGATCGTGTTGGTCATCGCCATCGGGTCGTAGCCCCAGACCTCCTCCAGGAGGCGCTCCCGGGAGACGACCAGCCGCTCGTTGCGCATCAGGTACTCGAGCAGCTCGAACTCGCGGTTCGTGAGGTCGATCGGGCGATCGCCCCGGTAGACGTCGCGAGTGTCGGGATTGAGTCGAAGGTCGCCCACCGTCAGGGAGGCCGTCCCCTGCGGAGGCCGCCGTCGCATCAGCGCCCGCATTCGCGCCAGCAGCTCCTTGCGCTCGAACGGCTTCATCAGATAGTCGTCTGCTCCCGAGTCGAGCCCCTCGACCCGATCCTCCGTGTCGGTGCGGGCGGTGAGGATGAGGATGGGCGCGTCGCTTTCGGCGCGCAAGCGGCGGCAGACCTCGACGCCATCCAGCTTCGGCAACCCCAGGTCCAGGATCACGAGGTCCGGCACGAAGGCCTCTGCCATCTCGAGCGCTTCGACGCCGTCCTGCGCCGAGCGCACCTCGTGGCCCTCCTGACGCAGGGCACGCCGGAGGACGTCAGCAATCGCGGCGTCGTCTTCGACGACCAGGACGCGACCGGTCACGGTATCCGTGGCAAGCATCACGAACAGGTTAGCCCTGGAAGCGCCAAATTAAGTGGATCTTTAGCGGCTGTTTATTCCGCAGGGGTCGATGCAGCCACGTCGAACCGCACTGGTGGATTTACCGTGACGCTTCCTTGGACACGTAAACAGCGCCGCAAGCCACGCCGGGGCGCCGGCCGGCAGCGTCCGCAGCCCCGAAACCGGTCACGGTCGCGACGCCGGCCGCGCGCCGCGCTTGGAGATGCCCGCTCGCTGATCGCCGGGCTGGAGCAGCGCCACCTCGATGTGGTCGGGCTGTGCCTGGTGGCCGCCGGTGTCTATCTGGGCTGTGTCCTCTATGCAGGCTGGGACGGAGGACCGGTTGGGGAATGGCTCCAGCGGGCGCTGGAGAACGCCGCCGGCCGCATCGCCTATGTGGTGCCGCTGGCGCTCGCGGGTTGGGGCATGGCCCTGGTGATGCGCCCGTTCATAGCCGCCCCCGGGGCCCTGAACGCAGGGGCGGTGCTAGTGCTCGCCTCGCTGCTCTTGGCCTTCGCGGCTCAGACCGTCGGCCTGGGGCCCGGCCACCCGGCGCGCCACGGCTACTTCGAGCAGCGATTCTTCGCCGTTCACGGAGGGGCCGCCGGCGAAGCCCTGTACTGGGCCGCCACGACGCTCTTCCAGCGCCTCGGTGCACAGGTCCTGGCCGTCCTGATGTTCGTTAGCGGCCTGCTGCTGCTCACCGGAACCACCGTCGCGAGCCTTCTGTCAGGGGCCGGCCGGGTCGCGCGGAGCGCAGGCGCCGGAACGCGCGACCTGGCAAAGACCGTCCGCTCGCCTCGACGGGGCTTGGAGGGCTTCGATGCGCCGGGCGAAGAGGTCGCGATCACCCGAGCCGGTCCGACCGAGCCGCTCGCCGCCGAGACGCTCGCGGGCGATCACCAGACGGAGGGAATCGAAGCCGCGGCAGCTCCCGGTCACGAACTGCCCGAGTGGGAAGAGGAAGAGGCAGAGCTCGAGCCTGACGAGACGGGCGAGCTCCCGCAGGTGGAGGCGCCTCGTGAAGCCGCCGCCTCCGCGACGAGCGACGAACGCACCCCGATGGGAAACCAGCGAAGCGCGGTCACCGAGTCGGACGAGATCGACTACGCGGTTCCCGCCGCCGGCGTGCTCCAGCGCGGCAAGGGGGATCCGGGCCCCGATATCCGGGATCGCGAGACAGTTGCGAAGGCGCTCTTGGACGCGCTCCGGCACTTCGGCGTCGAGGCCAAGCTGCTGGGGGTGGTCAGCGGGCCGCACGTGAGCCGTTACGAGCTGCAGCTTGCCCCGGGCACCAAGGTCTCCAAGGTGGCCAGGCTCCGCGACGACCTGGCGTATGCCCTCGCCTCCACCGAAATCCGGATCCTGGCGCCCATCCCGGGCAAGAAGGCGGTTGGCGTGGAGGTGCCCAACCAGAAGCGACGCCTGGTCCGGCTCGGCGACATCTACGACGGGCGTCCGAAGGGCTCCTCGCCGCTGGCCGTCTGGCTCGGCAAGGACGTCTCCGGGCAGTCCGTCTCGGCGGACCTGGCCCCGATGCCTCATGCGCTCGTGGCCGGCACCACCGGGTCGGGCAAGTCGGGGTGCATCAACGCGATGCTGTGCTCGGTGCTGCTGCATGCCTCTCCGAACGAGGTTCGCCTGGTGCTCGTCGACCCGAAGCGCGTCGAGCTGAACCACTACGAGCGCCTGCCACACCTGCTCACCCCGGTCGTCACCAATCCGCGACTGGCTGCCAACGTGCTCGCCAACCTGATCGGTGAGATGGAGAGTCGCTACGGCGTCATGAGCGACGCCAAGGCGCGTAACCTGAACGAGCTCAACCAGGCCCGTCGCCGGGCCGGCGAGGCGCCGCTGCCGTACATCCTCTGCGTGATCGACGAGTTGGCCGACCTGATGATGGTCGCGCCCGCCGACGTCGAAGACTCCATCATTCGTCTGGCCCAGAAGTCGCGCGCCGTAGGCATCCACCTGGTACTGGCAACTCAGCGCCCGTCGACCGACGTGATCACCGGGACGATCAAGGTGAACATCCCGGCGCGCATCGCCTTCTCCGTTGCCTCACAGGTCGACTCGCGCGTGATCCTCGACCAGGGAGGCGCCGAGACCCTTCTCGGACAGGGGGACATGCTCTTCCGACCGGTCGGGACGTCGAGGCTCCAACGCCTCCAGGGCGCATTCGTCGCCGAATCCGAGATCGCCAAGCTGGTCTCTCACTGGGCGCGCCAAGGGGAGCCGGAGTTCGACGAGGCGCTGCTGGAGGTCCGCGAGGGCAGCGGCGATTCCCGAGACGACGAGCTGTCGCCGGATCACGATGATCTGCTCGAGGAGGCCGCGCGGATCGTCGTCCAGAGTCAGACCGCGTCCGTGTCGATGATCCAGCGTCGGCTTCGGGTCGGCTACACGCGTGCCGGCCGCCTGATCGACATGCTCGAACGGCGAGGGATCATCTCGGGGTACGAGGGCTCGAAGCCCCGGCAGGTCCTGGCGTCGGAGGCGGAGCTCGGGCGCATCCTCGAGCATGCTTCGGAGGAAGGCGGCGACCGCTCCCCCGATGGCCTCAAGGAGGATCGCGAGCCCGACACCGGGGCCGAGCTCGAGGCGCTCAAGGGCTGACCGGACGGCGCGGCGCTGCGGGGGCGGCGAGAATAGCCCTCGTGATGGCCACCAGGGACGAAGCTGACGGGCTGCCGATCGGCGAGGTCCTGAAACGGACCCGCACTCGCCGCAAGCTCGACATTCGCACGGTCGAGGAGCGCACCAAGATCAGGATCAAGTACCTCCGGGCGCTCGAGAACGAAGAGTGGGAGGTGCTCCCCGCGCCCGCCTATGCCAAGGGGTTCCTGCGGACCTACGCCCAGTTCCTCGGCCTCGACGGGGACGCCCTGGTGGACGAGTACCGGCGGACCGTCGAGGCGGCGCAGAACGCAGACCGCGCCTATTCGTTCAGCGAGCCTGTGCTGGAGCGACGCCGTCGACCGGGCGAGGAGCCGCGGCGCGGGTGGCCGGTGTGGGCGTTCGCGCTCGTCATGGTGGCCGCGGCTGTGGTGGCCCTGCTGCTGATCCTGGGATTGACCGGGTCCGAGGATCAAGGGAAGCATCGCCACAAGGGCAAGCACGAGCATGCCGGCCACGCAAGTAAGGGCGACACGAACCAGGGCGGCTCACCCGCAAAACCGGTGACAGTGGCGCTGATCACGCGCGACGCCATGGAGGTCTGCCTCGTGACCGGCGACGGGCGGGCGCTGATCGACAGCCAGACGCTGATCTCGGACAGCAAGGAGGGGCCCTTCCAGCCGCCGGCCGACCACTACCGTCTCGACCTCACGAGCGGGGGAGCGCTCACCCTGATCCTCGACGGCCAGCCACGCTCCCTGCGCTCGCGCGGGCCGGCGAGCTACGAGATCAGCCACGAGGACGTGCAAGAGATCAACTACAAGGGCCCGAGGTGCCCCTGACCGCATGGCCGTGAGCGGCGACGCGGTTCGAGCCGGAATTGTGGTCACGGGCACCGAGGTCCTGACCGGTCGGGTCACGGACCGCAACGGCCCGTGGATCTCGGAGCGACTCGGCGAGCTGGGCGTGGACGTGACCCACATCCTGTGCGTCGGGGACCGTGCCGGCGACCTCGAGGCGGCGCTGCGTTTCCTCGCCGCTCAGGGTGCTGAGCTGATCGTCACCAGCGGTGGGCTTGGCCCGACCGCCGACGATCTCACGGCCGAGGTGATCGCCAGATTCGCCGGGCGCGAGCTGGTCCTCGACGAGGGGATGGAGGCCAAGATCGGTCGCATACTGGCCCGGTTTGCCCGGCGGCTGCGCTTCGATACCGACGCGCTTCGCGAGGCAAACAGAAAGCAGGCGATGGTGCCGCAAGGCGCGACCGCCATCGACCCCGCCGGAACCGCTCCCGGCCTGGTCGTGCCCACAGACGGGCCGACCGTGATCGTCCTGCCCGGACCGCCGCGCGAACTGCAGGCGATGTGGCCGGCGGCGCTCGATTCGGAGCTCGCGCGCGCGGTGCTCGGGCGTGCGAGCCCATTTCAGGGCTACACGCTGCGCCTGATCGGAATCCCCGAATCGGAGATCGCCAAGACCTTGCGCGAGGTCGAGCGCGACACCGACCTGTCGGCGCTCGAGGTCACGACCTGCCTGCGGGGAGGCGAACTGGAGATCGACGTCCGTCATCGCGAAGGCGCGGACGCCGCGGCGGCGGCGGTGCGCGCGGCGGTCGAAGAGCGTCACGGCCGCTACCTGTTCTCGGACGACGGCACCACGATCGACGAGCTGGTGGCGGGGCTCTTGCGCGGCCGGCGAGTGGGCCTGGCCGAGTCGTGCAGCGGCGGCCTGCTCGCGGCCCGCCTGACGGCGATCCCGGGGGCCTCCGATTACGTCGCCGGCAGCGTCGTCGCCTACTCGAACCAGGCGAAGTCCGACCTGCTCGGCGTTGACCCGGCGCTGATCGAGCGTCATGGCGCCGTCTCGCCGAAGGTCGCCGAGGCGATGGCCGACGGAGCTCTGGAGCGCTTCCATGCCGACGTCGCCGTCTCGGTCACCGGGATCGCGGGCCCCGACGGCGGCACGGCGGAGAAGCCGGTCGGTTACGTCTGTTTCTGTGCCAAGCTCGATGACGGACGGACCCTCGCCCGCGACCCGGTGATTCCCGGGGGCCGCCAGGACATCCGCGAGCGCTCCGCGCTGGTCGGGCTTCACATGCTGCGAATCCTGCTCGGTGGAGGGGAGCCACCGCTGTAGTGCCCGATTCTCCTGAGCCGTTCGAAATTCACGTGGCCGACCAGGTCCTCGATGACCTGGGCGCACGACTGCAGCGGACGCGCTGGCCGCAGCAGCCCGCCGAGGAGGGCTGGCAACTCGGCGTTGACATAGCCTACCTGCGGGAGCTGTGCGAATACTGGGCCGACCGGTACGACTGGCGCGCGTTCGAGTCGCGGCTGAACAGCTTCGAGAATCTGCGCTGGAACGGCCTGCACCTGATGAGGGAGCGAAGCGGGCAGGACGGCCTGCCCGTGATGCTGATCCATGGCTGGCCGGGTGGACCGATCGAGTTCCTGGCCCTGATCGGGCTACTGGTGGAGGCGGGCCACGACGTGGTCGTCCCTTCCCTGCCGGGGTATGGGTGGTCCGAGGACCCGGACAGCGCGCTCAGCGCGACCGCGGTCGCGAAGCGGTTGCGGGCGCTGATGGAGGACGGCCTGGGGTATGAGCGCTATGCCGTCCAGGGCGGCGACTGGGGGGCGAACATCGCGGCGCGGATGGCTCTCGACTCGCCGGCGACCGTGGCCGCGGTGCACGTCAACGCCGTTTCGGTGCTCCCGGTCCCGCGCGACCTCACCGAGCTGCCCATCAGCGAAGCCGAGCAGGCCTACGTGGAGATCGGCACGCGCTGGCGGAACCGCGAGGGCTTCCACCTGTTCCTGCACTCCGCGGCGCCCGATGCCGTGGGCGTTGCCTTCAACGACTCGCCCGCAGGTCTGGCCGCCTGGCTGGTGGAGAAGTACCGGCGCTGGAGCGATTGCGACGGCGAGGTGGAACGGCGGTTCTCGAAGGACCAGTTGTGCAGTTTCCTGACCATGTACTGGGCGACCGGGACGATCACCTCCTCGATGCGGCTCTACCTCGGGGAGCGCCGCGATCGGTGGCGGCTCGACCCCGGTGAGCGGATCGAGGTCGCGGCCGCGGCCGCCGACTTTCCCGCCGAGATCGTCAGGCCGCCGCGAGAGTGGGCGGAGCGGATCTTCGCCGACCTGCGGCGCTGGACCGAGATGCCGCGCGGCGGCCACTTCGCCGCCTTCGAAGAGCCCAAGCTCCTGGCCGACGACCTGATCGCGTTCCTGGCCGGCGTGGAAGGCTGAATGGTTCGCCGACCATCACGCTCCCCGTAGGGCGGGGCCGCCAAGAAGTTCGTGATCAACCCGAACGATCTGATCCCCGCCTGAGCGCCGAGCGCGGGCTAGCCGAAGAACGAGCGCAGCCGGTCGACCACCAGCTGCGGCCGCTCATTGACGATGAAGTGGCCGGAGTCGGGCACCACCTCCACCTCGAGGTCGTCGGCATGGCCCTCGTGGCCGGCGAGCAGCTTCGGTGACACGTATCGGTCGCGCTCGCCGAACACGATCCTGGTCGGCACGGTGAGCCGGTGATCGCGCCACTTCCCGGCCAGGACCTCTCGAAAGACGCGCTGGTAGTAGCGATAAAGCCGGCTGACGGCGAGGGCGCGGGAGCGCTCGCGGAAGCTGTCCACGTACGCCTCTATCTCCTCCGCCGCGAACGGGTCGCCGACGTTGCCGCGGCTGAGGATCGTTCGCGCGACCCAGCCCTCGTGTGAAAGGCGGGGGCCGAGACCCGGCGCTGCCAACAGCCAGGTGTACCAGCCACGCCAGCCCTCGGCGACGAGCTTCGGGGTGATCTGTGGCCACACATGCGGGGCGTTCAACACGACCAGGCGCTCGACCCGATCCGGGTGGAGGAGGCCGAGCAGCATCGTCGTCCAGCCGCCCCAGTCGTGGCCGGCGACGAATGCACGCTCGATGCCCAGCGCGTCCAGCAGAGCGACCTGGTCGGCAGCGAAGGTCTCGCCGTCGTAGCCGTGCTCCGGCGCCTCGCTCCAGCCGAAGCCACGCAGGTCCGGGGCGAGCAGTCGGCGCTCGTCTCGCAGGGCGCCGATCACCCGACGCCACATGTACCAGTGCTGGGGCCAGCCGTGAAGCAGCAGGATCGGGGGCTTCGCGGAGTCGGTGGGCCCCGCCTCGGCAAGGTGAACTCGCAGACCGTTCAGGTCAACGAACCGGTGCTCGACACCCTCCACCCGAGGGAATTCGGCGCTCATCGCGCTGCAATCTATTTGCGAATCACGGGCTTTGAGCGATCGTCCAGCGCATAGGTTGGGGTTGTGATGGCCAAGGAGCGGCTGAAGAGCCCGCGGGCGCGCCTGTTCGTTGCGGTCGACCTGCCGGAGCGGGTGCGCGAGGGGCTGGTCGCCTGGCAGCACGAAGCGCTCACCGACCCGGCTCTGCGGCCCGTCGCCGCCGAGGCGCTGCACGTGACCCTCTGCTTTCTGGCCTACCAGGCCGAGCGCGACATCGAGCCGATCGCCGAGGCCATGCGCTCCGCCGGCGCGCGGCCCGTGCCGGCGCGATTCAAGGAGGAGCCGGTGGCGGTGCCTCCAAACCGCCCCCGCCTGTTCGCGGTCGATACCGAGAGCGAGGGGGCAGAGGTGCTCCAAGCGGAGCTTTCCGACCGACTCGAGGCGAGGGGTTTCTACCGCCCCGAAGAACGGGCGTTCTGGCCCCACGTGACCGTAGCCCGGATCAAGCCGTCCAAGCGCTCCGACTCGGATCGGCGTGGGCATCGGAGGGGGCGTCCGATGCGCGTCGAGGCACCCCCCGGCCCGCTGCCAGCAGAGCTCCTGGAGCCCTTTAGTGCTGTCCGAATGACGCTCTACCGTTCGCGCCTGCGGCCCAGCGGCGCGGAGTACGCGGCCCTGGCCGAACTCGACTTGCCGCCTGGCGAGGCGGAGAAAAGGTGATGACGATGGCAGATGAGAAAAAGACGGCCTCCCGCTCGGCGAGCGGCTCCAGGAACGGCCCCGGCGACAAGGAGGCGAAGGCCAAGGACGCGGCTCTCCAGGCCGCGGTGACCCAGATCGAGCGCCAGTTCGGTCAGGGGTCGGTGATGCGCCTCGGCGACGAGAGCGCCGTCCAGGTGGAGGCGATCTCCACCGGAGCCCTCTCGCTCGATATCGCGCTCGGCGTCGGCGGCGTGCCGCGGGGGCGGATCGTCGAGATCTTCGGGCCGGAGTCCTCCGGCAAGACGACGCTCGTCTACCACATCATCGCCGAGGCGCAGGCGCTCGGCGGGATCTGCGCCTTCGTCGACACCGAGCACGCGATCGACCCGATCTACGCAAGGCGGATCGGCGTCGACGTCGACGAGTTGCTCGTCTCTCAACCCGACTACGGCGAGCAGGCGCTCGAGATCGTCGATGTCCTGGTCCGCTCGGGCGCGGTGGACCTGGTCGCGATCGACTCGGTGGCCGCGCTGACGCCGCGAGTCGAGCTCGAGGGCCAGATGGGGGAGACCCAGGTCGGCCTGCAGGCGCGGCTGATGTCGCAGGCGCTGCGGAAGCTGGCCGGGAACCTCAGCCGGGCCAACACGGTGTGCGTGTTCACCAATCAGATCCGCGAGAAGATCGGCGTCAGCTATGGGAGCCCCGAGACCCAGCCGGGCGGCCGGGCGTTGAAGTTCTATTCCTCGCAGCGGCTCGACATCCGCCGCATCGAAACCCTCAAGGAGGGCACCGAGGCGGTCGGAAACCGGGTCAAGGTGAAGGTGGTCAAGAACAAGGTCGCCGCCCCCTTCCGGCTGGCGGAGTTCGACATCGAGTACGGAGTCGGGATCTCCAGAGAAGGCTGCCTGCTCGACCTGGCGGTGGAGCACGATCTGGTGCGGAAGTCCGGCTCGTTCTTCTCCTATGGCGAGTTGCGGCTCGGCCAGGGTCGCAACAACACCAAGCAGTATCTGGCCGAGAACCCGGAGACCGCTCGAGAGATCGAGGCGAAGCTGGCAGACGCCATGGGGATCGAGCTGCAAGGGCCAAGTGGCAAGCCGGGATCCGGGCGGGGCGCCGATGCGACGCCAATCGCCGACGGCGCCGCAAAGGCCGAGGAGTCTGAGCGCAAGGCAGCCTAGCCCGGCGTGGCCGGGAGGGCACCAGACGCCTTCGAGGCCGCACTCGCGTGGCTGCGGCACAAGGAGCGAGCGACCGCTGAGGTGGTCGCATGGCTGGCAGGGCGCGGCTATGCCTCCGAGGAGATCGAAGCCCAGATCGCTCGCCTGACGGAGATTGGCGAGCTCGACGACGAGCGTTTCGCCTGTCGCTATGCGGAGGACAAGCGGGAGCTGCGCGGTTGGGGCCCCGAGCGGATCCGCGAGTCGCTCGCCTCGCGCGGGGTCGCTTCCGCCCACGTCGAGACGGCGTTGGAGGCCGATTCGCACGATGCCCAGGTGCAAAGGGCTAGCGATCTGCTCGCCCGACGCGGCCGGCCCCTGGATGTCGATGGTGACCGAGGGCGGGCGCTCGGCTACCTGACGCGGCGCGGCTACGAGTACGAGGTGGCCTACGAGGCTGTCCGCGCGGCGGC
This sequence comes from Solirubrobacterales bacterium, assembly GCA_035573435.1. Taxonomy (GTDB): domain Bacteria; phylum Actinomycetota; class Thermoleophilia; order Solirubrobacterales; family 70-9; genus AC-56. Next base: position 33,073 of record DATMZR010000013.1, on the reverse strand, counting down.
AACCCGGCCCGCACGAGCGGGTTAGGGCTTGTCAGACGGGGTACCCATCTCTACGATCCAGGAGGCGACCGTAGGCCGCCCGAAGACACGAATTGATGCTGTTACAGGCTTTGAAACCGAGAACGCAAACCACTTCCAGCAGCCCCCGAGAGCGGGAGGATTCGCGCCTGACCTAGGCGCCCCAGCGCGATAGCGGAACAGCGCGATAGCGGAAATAAGTGTCTCCGGCGCCGCCGGTTGCGGGCCCCACGACCAAGGGTGGGGCCCTGGGCAAAGAAGCGGGCAGACCGCCCGAAAGGAATTGATGGCGATGGAGATACGCGCGCTGTTGCAGCCGTGGAGACGAGGCTCGAGCGGGAGCGAGGCCGCCGGGGGGGTGCGCGAGGGCGCCGTGGTCCCGGTGTCGGAGGAGCTCGCCGCGCGTCGGGGCGAAATCGCGCGGATGGAGGAGCAGGCTCTCCGCGAACGGGAGTCGCTGGAAGTGCAACGCGGCGACCTCGAGCGGCGCACGAACGCGCTCGAGGATCGTGAGCGCAACCTGCACCACCAGTCCGAGGAACTGAAGCGCGCCAAGCGAGTGCAGCGGCGCGAGCTCGAGCGCATCTCGGGTCTCGGAGCTTCCCAGGCCAAGCAGCTACTGCTCGCCGACGTGGAGAAGGAGGCTCGGCACCAGGCTGGGGTGAGGCTTCAGGAGATCGAGGCGGAGACCAAGCGCGAGGCCGAGCGCCGCGCTCGAAACATCCTCTCGGTGGCGATGCAGCGGCTGGCGGCCAAACACGCCGGGGACAACACGACCCGCCTCGTCGAGCTGCCCAGCGACGAGATGAAGGGCCGGGTCATCGGCCGCGACGGTCGCAACATCCGGACGCTGGAGAAGCTGACCGGCGTCGACGTGATCATCGACGAGACCCCGGCGGCTGTGGTCCTTTCGAGTTTCGACGGGGTTCGTCGCGAGATCGCGCGCATCACCCTGGAACGCCTGATCGCGGACGGACGTATCAATCCGGCCTTGATCGAGGAGACCTACGAGCACGCCACCCGCGAGATCGACGAGCGAATCGTGGAGGAGGGAGAGCGTGCGGCGCTCGAGGCTCGCGTGCATGGCGTCGACCCCGAGCTGATTCGGCTGCTCGGCCGGCTCAAGTTCCGGACCAGCTACGGGCAGAATGTGCTCGAGCACCTGGTGGAGTGCTCGCACCTGGCCGGGCTGATCGCCGCGGAGCTCGGCGCGTCGGCGGAGACCGCGCGTCGCGCCGCCCTGCTTCACGACATCGGCAAGGCGGTGACCCACGAGGTCGAAGGCCCGCATGCAGCGGTTGGCGCCAACCTGGCCCGTCGCCACGGCGAGGGCGATGCGGTCGCCCACGCGATGGAGGCACATCACAACGAGGTCGAGCCCCGCACCGTCGAAGCGGTGATCGTGCAGACGGCGGACGCGCTCTCCGGGGCTCGTCCCGGGGCTCGCGGCGGCTCGCTGGAGGAGTATGTCGAGCGCCTTCGGGACCTCGAGGGGATCGCGTCACGCTACGACGGCGTCGAGCGGGTCTACGCAATGCGAGCGGGGCGCGAGGTTCGGGTGATCGTGGATCCCGGCAAGATCGACGACGAGCGGGCCGCGTTGATCTCCCACGAGATCGCAGCAGCAATCGAGAAGGAGATGGAGTATCCGGGGCAGATCAGGATCACCGTGATCCGAGAGAGCCGGGCCACCTCCTATGCGAGCTGAGGGCTCGGCGGGCCCTCCCAACGCCCCGCCGTCCGACTAGGATCGCAGCCGCATGGAGGAGACCCTCTTCTACGTCTTCGGAATCGCGCTGGTGCTCTCGGCGGTTGCCCTTTCGGCGATGGGGCTTCGCTCGGAGCGCTTTCCAGCCAGCCGGGTCCTTCTTTTGGGCCTCGTCGCCTACTTTGCGGGGCTCGTGGGCGCAACGGCCACGTTCGCGGTGCTCAACGCCCGCGAGGAGCAGCGCGATAGAGACGCTGAGCACGCCGAGGCCGCCGAAGCGCCACCTGCCGCCGCGGAGCAGGCCCCCCCGACGAGTGGCGGCACAACGACCAGCACTACCACCGAGGCTCCGAAGGGGGGCGGACAGACCGTCCAGGTAAGCTCCCCGGCCGACGGCGGCCTCGAGTACGACCCAAGCAAGCTGACGGCTAAGGCCGGATCCGTGACGATCGACTACGACAACCCGTCGCCGGTCGACCACAGCGTTGCGATCGAGGCGGGCTCCAAGACGCTCGCCGAGAGCGACATCGCCGCCGACACCACCCTGACCGCCTCCGCCGACCTCAAGCCAGGCAAGTACGTCTTCTACTGCACCGTGCCCGGTCACCGAGAGGCGGGCATGGAGGGCACCCTCACGGTCAAGTAGTCACACGCCGGGTCGTTGCCCGTAGTCACCTAATGGCACCAGCCTGAAGATCGTCCGGGTCACCGAGCGGGTTCGAAGGGTGATCGAGCTCAGCGGCCTCGACCGCGCCTTGCCGCTGGCTCCCTGACTCGCGAGATACTGCGCGGGTGATGTCGCAGGAGAGCCTGGAGCTGGTGCGCCGGGCCTACGAGGCCTACAGCACGGGGCGGGAGGACGCCATCAAGGCCGCCGACCTCTCGGAGTAGGCTGCTTCGCCAGATGCCAATGCGGTACCACGTCACCACGTTCGGCTGCCAGATGAATGAGCACGACTCCGAGCGGATGAAGGGGATGCTCGAATCGCTCGGCTATCAGGAGGCCGCTGAGCGAGCGTCGGCCGATCTGATCCTCTTCAACACCTGCTCCATCCGCGAATCGGCGGACAACCGCTTCGTCGCCCATCTGGGCGAGGCGAAGCGGCTGAAGTCCGAAGATCCCGACCGTGTGGTGGGGGTCGGCGGCTGCTGGGCCCAGTCGGTCAAGGAGGAGGTCTTCGAGCGCTTCCCGTTCGTGGACGTGGCGTTCGGCCCAGGGCAGATCCACCGGCTGGCCGAGTTCCTGACCCAGGACTCGCTCACCGCGCAGGGCTACTTCGAGTTCGAGGACTTTTCGGGCCACCTGCCGGCGAAGCGTGCGCGGGAGTTCCAGGCGTGGGTCCAGATCTCCGTGGGTTGCAACTGCGTCTGCGCCTACTGCATCGTCCCGCAGACGCGCGGGCGGGAGGTGAGCCGGCGGCCAGGGGCACTGCTCGCCGAGATCGAGACGCTCGCCGCCGACGGAGTCCGCGAGGTGACCCTGCTGGGCCAGAACGTGAACAGCTACGGGCGCGACCTGCCGAAGCACGAGCGGATGACGTTCGCCGAGCTCTTGTCGCGCGTCGATGCCGTTGACGGCATCGACCGGATCCGCTACACGAGTCCGCATCCCAAGGACATCCGCGCAGATGTGATCCGCGCCCACGCCGATTTGCCGGCGCTCTGCGAGCACATCCACCTGCCCCTCCAGTCGGGGTCCAGCCGGATCCTGAAGGCGATGCGGCGAACCTATGACCGGAAGCGCTATCTAGACCGCGTCGCTCAGATTCGCGAGCAGATCCCGGATTGCGCGCTGACCACGGACATCATCGTCGGCTTCCCCGGCGAGACGGCGGAAGACTTCGCCGAGACCCTGGAGGTCGCCGACGCGGTGGGATATGACGGGGCGTTCACGTTCATCTTCTCGCCGCGTCGTGGCACCGAGGCAGCGACGATGACGAACCAGGTCCCACACCCCGTGAAGCGAGAGCGCATGGAGCGCCTGGTGCAGCTGGTCCAGCGCCGCGCCCGCGAGCGCGCCCAGCGCTTCATCGGGCGAACCATGGTGGTGCTGGTCGAGGGGCCGAGCAGGACCGATCCGTCCCGGCTTCGGGGCCGGACGGGCCACAACAAGATCGTCAATTTCGAGGGCACCGCCGAGCCCGGGGAACTCGTCGAGGTCGAGATCACTGACGCGACGTCCACAACCCTGTCTGGGCACGAGCTGCTGAGCGCCAGACTCAGCTGAACGAGCCGACCGCTCGGGTCGGCCTCCCAAATATGTTTAGGGCGGGCCGCCCGCCGCTAGCCGAGCAGCCCGCCGAAGCGAGCCGCCAAGCTGCCCTGCCGTGACGGCCCGCCCAGAGCCCGGTCGCCGGGGCAGGCGGGACTCAGTGATACCGGCTACCCGGAATCGGCGAACAGAACCGGCGGCGGCGGGGTTGAAGGCGAGCCTCTCAGTCCTACGCCTTTGCTCCCGGTCGTGGCCGTGGTCGTCAGCGGGACACGTTGAGCTTCAGGTCGGCCACGGCCGTCCGTTCAGCCTCCGTCAGCTCCGTGCTCTCGTCGCGGAAGACGACCCGGCTACGCACGCCGCGGCGGCTACGGTGCATGACGCCGGCTGCCCGGAAACCGATCTTTTCCAGGGCCCGACGCACTGCGACGTTCTCGACCTCGGCTCTGGTGATCAGCACCTCGAACCCGTCGTCGCGAAGGTTTGCCGCGATCCCGGCCCATGAGGCCGGGGCGATTCCGTGTCCCCGGTGCTTGGGGCTGGCGAGGCTGTTCTCGAGGCAGGCGACGCCGTCGGGAAGCTCGTACCAGCCACCACGAGCCGCCTCGAGCCGAAACCCCCTCAAAAAGCAGAAACAGACGAAAGCCGGCTCACGCTCCTTGAGTACGAACCAGAGCTGGTCCCCGTCCGCGACCCGGCGCCGACCCTCCTCGACCGGGACCGCCGGCAGCTCGCGAAGTAACTCGGTATCCGCCTGCGTCCCCCGGTGCAGGTAGTAACCCGCGGCCAGCGTCAGCGGCTCAACGCCTTGGAGATCGAGCGCGTACCACACGTGTTCCACGTCGATGGAGAACACCCGGCCAACCGCTAGGGCCGCAACTGCGAGAACTCCGTGGGTCTCCAGTCCCCTGCGGAGTCGGAAGCTGTACCGGCGAAGCGCTGCAGTCAGGGGCATATGCGGCTCCCGCGCCTGGGTTGTTGCATCGCTGTCGGCATCTGGCATCCCTGCTGCCTCGTCCCTCATCGAGTGCGCTAAAGGCTCACTTTCCCGCGCTGTCGGCCCCGAAACGGTCTGCGTCAGCCAAGGACACTTTAGGGGGGAAGGAGAAAACTCGACGCAGTCGTGGAAGAGTTGGCGGTCACTGGCGCATCAACCGCTTGACCAAGCCATCGAGGGATACGAACTAAAGGTTCTGGCGATATTCGGCCCGACCGGGATCGGGAAGACGGCGGTTGCGGTTGCCGTCGCCGAGCTGTTGCGCGGACGCGAGGAGGACCCCGTCGCCGTCTCCTGCGACGCGATCCAGGTGTATCGGGGACTCGAGACGCTCGCCGGCACAGCCACACCTGGCGAGCGGTCGCATCTGGAGCACCGCCTCGTCAGCTTCGTGGACGTCAGGGGTGAGTTCAGCGCCGGGCAGTTCGCGAGCCTGGCGCACACGGAGATCGATCAGCTGCTGGCGGAGGGGCGACGGCCAATCGTGGTCGGGGGCACCGGGCTCTACCTGCGCGCCGCTCTCGCGGACCTCGACCTTCGACCGCCGGTCCCGCCCGAGCTGCGGGTAGAGGTCGAGGCCGCAATCGCCGCCCAGGGTCCCGAGGCGCTCCATGGCGAGCTCGACCCGGACGTCGCGGCGACGGTTCATCCCAGGGACCGAAAGCGGATCGCCCGGGCCCTCGAGCTCCAGCGCGCCGGGGTCGATCCGCCACAAGGAAGCGAACAGCTCTGGACGGCGAGGCTCCGCCGCCCCACGTTCCTGGTCGGCCTCACCATCGACCGCGAGGAGCTGGGGCGCCGGATCGACGCGAGGGTGGAGGAGATGATCGCCGCTGGTGCCGCGGGGGAGGCGCGGCGGGCTGCCGAAGCCGGCGCCTCTCGCACCGCCCGCGCGGCGCTCGGCTTCGACGAGCTCTTGGCCGGCGATGCGGAGGGGGTCAAGCGAGCGCATCGCGCCTACGCGCGCCGCCAGCTCACCTGGATGCGCAAGATGCCCGGCGTCGAGCTGGTTCACTGCACCGGCCGCGACGACCGCAGCGTCGCGGCGGAGGTCGTCGCGGCCCTCGACGGCTGAGCGCTCCCCTCGGGTGCGCCCGGGGATCGAATAGCTTCTCGGCGATGCGGTTCGAGAAGTGGCAGGCGCTCGGCAATGACTACGTGATCGTCGAGGCCGGCGGCCTGCCGTGGGAGCTCACTGCCGAGCGGGTGCGGCGCCTGTGCGCCCCGCACTTCGGGATCGGATCCGACGGGATCCTGTTGCTCTCGCCGGCTCAGGACCCGCGCCAGGTAGCCGAGCTGCGGATCTTCAACCCGGACGGCTCGGAGGCCGAGCTCTCCGGCAACGGGGCGCGGCAGGCGGCGCTCTACCTACGGCGTGCCGGCTGGACGGACACCGACGAGTTCTCGATCCTCACCAAGGCGGGCGAGATTCGCCCTGCCATCACCGCGTCGGACACGGCAACCCTGGCAATCGGCAGGGCGTCGGTGAGCTCCGCCGACTTTCCCTCCGGCGGCGCCGACGGCCGCGGCGTGGTTGCGGTAGGCGGGCGCCGGTGGGCCTTCCAACATGTGTCGATCGGCAATCCGCAGTGCGTCATCGAGGCGGGCGAGGAGGTTGAGGAGCTGGACCTGAGCGCGGTCGGCCCCGAGATCGAGCGGAACGAGCTGTTTCCGAACCGCACCAACGTCTCCTTCGTGAGGTTCGCGGATTCCGCCGTCAGGGCGCGCATCTTCGAGCGAGGAGTGGGGGAGACGCTGTCCTCGGGGACCGGCGCCAGCGGTGCGGCGGTGGCGGCGGTGCTGCGTGGTGCGAGCAGCCCGATAGTGGTGACGCTGGACGGAGGAGAGCTTCAGGTCGATGTGGACGAGAACCTCGAGGTGAGGCTGACGGGGACCGCGGAGCCGGTGTTCCAGGGCGAGCTGTCGCCCGAGCTCGTGCGCGCGCTGGAGACCGTCTAGGACTCGACGACCACGCGGTCGCCTCGGGCGCTTACCCTTCCCCTTCGGATGGCCACCCCCGAGACGTCCAAGCCCGCCCTGGTCGCACCCTCTCGGCGCCTGGAGGCAGTGCCCGCCTACATGTTCGCCGAGCTCGAGCGGCGCGTCGCGGAGAAACGCCAGGCGGGCGTCGACGTGATCAGCCTTGGGATCGGCGACCCGGATCGTCCCACGTTCCCGCATGTGGTCGAGGCGATGCAGACGGCTGTCGCGGATCCGGCCAACCACCGGTACCCAACCAATCGCGGCCGCGAGGAGTACCGGAACGCCTGCGCCGAGTTCTATGCCGAGCGCTTCGGGGTCGAGATCGATCCGGAGTCCGAGGCGATGCCCGCAATTGGGGCCAAGGAGTGCATCTACAACCTCTGCTTCGCCTTCCTCGACCCCGGGGACCTGGCGCTCGCCGCTGATCCGGGCTATCCCGTCTACACGGCTGGACCTGCCCTGGCCGGCGCGGAGGCGGTGCTGATGCCGCTGCGCCCGGAGCTCGGCTTCGTGCCCGACCTCGGCGCCATTCCCGAGGAGTCGCTGACGCGGGCACGGCTCTTGTTCCTCAACTACCCCAACAATCCCACCGGGGCGGTGGTTCCCGAGGGGTTCTTCGAACGCGTCGTGGAGCTTGCCCACCAACACGAGGTCCTGGTGGTTCACGATAACTCCTACTCGGAGACCACCTATGACGGCTACGTGGCGCCGAGCTTCCTGGCGACGCCCGGGGCCAAGGAGGTGGGGCTGGAGGTCTTCTCTTTGTCCAAGGGGTTCAACATGACCGGCTGGCGCTGCGCCGCCGTGCTCGGAAACGCCGACGCCATCGCCGCCTACTGGCACCTGAAGACGAACGTCGACTCGGGCCTGTTCGACGCGGTGCAGCTGGCGGGGGCGGCGGCGCTCACCGGTCCCCGTGGGCCGATCGAAGAGACGAACGCGGTCTACGCGCGTCGCCGCGACCTGGTCGTGGGGGCGCTACGGGAGGTCGGCATTGCGATCGAGCCGCCCAAGGGGACGATCTACGTCTGGGCGCCGGTCCCCGCGGGGCACACCTCCGTTTCGTTCGCTGAACATGTCCTGGACGAGGCCGCGGTGGTCGTCTCGCCCGGATCGATGTACGGGCCCAGCGGGGAGGGGTTCTTTCGCATCTCGCTGACCACCCCCGACGAGCGGATCGTGGAGGCGATGGCCCGAATCCGCGAGCACCTCGTTTAACCCTTTCTCAACTTTTCGTCATTACGGTCGCGATTCGCTAAAGCCCGTTCGGGTAGTTGGTCGATTCAGTTCCCGATGCTTCAACTCGGCACACTTCTGGCGCTCGCCTGCGCCCTGGCCACGAACGTGGCGATGCTCTGCAAACACCGCGGGGCGATGGCTGCGCCTGACGTCCGGCTGAGCCAGCCTCTGCGGAGCGGAGCGGCTCTGTTTCGCTCGCGATGGTGGACGATCGGCTTTGGGATCGCGGTTGGCGCCTGGGCTCTGCACGTCGCGGCGCTCGCCGTGGCCCCGATCTCGCTGGTCGAGACGACCATCTCCGGCGGGCTGGTGCTGCTCGCCTGGTTTGCCCAGCGCTGGTTCGGCGTTCGCGTCGGGCCGCGGGAATGGCTGGGCCTCGGTCTGTGCGCCGTCGGCCTGGGGCTTTTGGCTGTGACCTCGGTTGATTCCGGGACGGACCACGCGAGTTACTCGATCGCGGCGATGGTCTCCTTCGAGGTGGGCGCCGTGGGGCTCGGCGCGGCGCTGCTGCTGTCCGGAAGCAGGAGGGCGCTGGGGCGCTCCAGCGGAGTCCTGCTCGGCGTCGCCGCCGGAGTGCTGCTCGGGGTGGCCAACGTGTCGGTCAAGGCCCTCACGGGGACCGTCCCGGGCGACCTCGTGGCCATCCTCAGCCCGTGGACGTTCATGGCCATCGCGGCGGGCGTTGGCGCCTTCTTCGGCCTGGCCCGCGGCCTCCAGACGGGCGAGGCGATCCCGGTAATCGCGCTCACCTCCGTGGCCGCGAACTGCGCCTCGATCCTGGGTGGCATCCTGGTCTTCGGCGATCCGGTCGGGAACGACCCCCTCGCCGTCGTGGCGCGCTGCCTGGCATTCGCCGCCGTGATCGCGGCCGTGGCGCTGATGCCGGCGCCGCGACGGGCGGCCCGGGCCTTGGCATAGGGCGGCGCCTCCACAGGTAGGCCTGCGAATCCACCGTGCTCTTGGGTACCCATATGGTCCCCAATCACGCGCTCGATCGTCATGGACGGTGGCTTGTCCCTCGACTCAGACCTCAGCCTTTGACGACGCCGATGGGGCGGAGCTGGGCCACCCGGCGCGCGAGCCCGGCACGCTCGACGATCTCCACAACCGACTCGACGTCCTTGTAGGCGAACGGGGCCTCCTCGGCGAGGCCGCGGTTCGAGGAGCAGCGAACCGTGATCCCGTCCGCCTCGAGCTGCCGGCGAAGCTCGGCGCCCTGGACTCTCTTGCGCGCGCCCGTGCGACTCATCCGGCGGCCCGCTCCGTGGCAGGTGCTGCCGAACGAACGCTGCATGGACCCCTGGCGACCCGCCAGCACGAAGCTCGACGTGCCCATGGAACCGGGAATGAAGACGGGCTGCCCGGCCTCTCGATAGTCGGGCGGGATCTCGTCGTGGCCCGGCGGAAAGGCCCGGGTGGCTCCCTTTCGATGCACGCAGAGCTCCCTGCCGCCGTAGGGCTCCAACTTGGCGACGTTGTGCGCCACGTCGTAGACCTGCCCGGTGGAGGCGGCAGCTTCGGTGCCGAGCACGGTGCGAATCGCCTTGCGGACGGAGTGCGCGATCGCAGCCCGGTTCGCCCAGGCGAAGTTGGCTGCAGCAGCCATCGCCCCGAGATAGTCCTGTGACTCGGGCGCCGAGAGCGGCGCGCACGCCAGCTGCCGATCGGGGAGCTCGATCCCGTGCCGGGCCACGTTGGCGTCCATGCGCTTGACGTAATCGGTGCACACCTGGTGCCCGAGGCCGCGCGACCCCGAGTGAATGAGGACGGTCACGGCATCGGGCTCGAGGCCGTAGGACTGTGCGCACGGCTCGTCCAGCACGCGCGCCACGCGCTGCAGCTCGACGAAATGGTTGCCGGAGCCGACCGTGCCGAGCTGGCCGGAGCCGCGCTGCCGCGCCCTCGGAGAGACCGTGTCCGGGTCAGCGCCATCGAGCCGCCCCCCGGACTCGGTGTGCTCGACGTCGTCGTCGGTGCCGATACCGCGCAGCTCCAGCAGTGCCGCCGGCCCACCTCGCAGGACCCGGTCGAGCTCGGTTCCGTTCAGCTTCACGGCGGCCTCGCGCCCCGCGCCTGCCGGCACCAGGCGGGCGATCTCGTGAACGAGCGTCTCCTTGCGGTCGCCCAGCTCGTCGGCTGTGATCGCGGTCGCCAGCAGGCGCACACCGCAGTTGATGTCGTAGCCAACCCCACCTGGGGAGACGACGCCATCGGGTGGCTCGGTCGCCGCCAGCCCTCCGACCGGGAATCCGTAGCCCTGGTGGATGTCCGGCATCGCGAGGGCCGCCCCGATCACGCCGGGTAGCGTGGCCACATTCTGGAGCTGCTCCAGCGAGCGATCCGTGCGGATCGCGTCGAGCAACTCCGGGTCGGCGAACACACGCGCGGGAACGCGCATGTCCGGCCTGTCGCTCGCCGGGATCTCCCAGAGCGTCTCGTCCAGCTGTCGAAGCTCCGTCATCGTCCTGTGGGTGAGCGTCTTACCCGATCGAGGCGGGCCTAGACGTCAAGGATGACCCGCGCGCGCCAAGTCTCGTCTTCGTCCCACATTCCCAGCCGATGGTAGGTCACGGCCTTCACCAGGTGCGGGAGGGATGCTCGGTGACCGACCACAGTCGCGTCCAGAGCGTTCCCGCTGACTTCGAGGCGCTCGACGCGGTCAGGAACGAAGCCCGCGCTTTCAGCCAGGTAGGCGAGCTCGCTCAGCCACTCGGCGAGCAGGGTGGCGCGGTCCGGCGCGCTGGCGCTCACCTGGTGGAGAACGGAACTGGCATCCGCGCCCTCGTCGCCGGCTCGCTCGGAAAGCAGCCCGCCGAGCGCCGCCAGCGCCTCCTGGAAGAGGCCCCGCTCGCTCCTTGCCTCGAGCTCCAGCTCCAGCTCGCCGGTGTGCTCCACCCAGCGATACATGCCCGCCGCTACGCTGCGGCGGGCAGCTTGCCCTCGGCTTCGAGCGTGTCGCGCAGGCCCTGCTCGAGGCCTCGGGGCGAATAGCCGAGCTCGGCCATGGCCTTGTCGTGCTTGGCCCAGAAGGTGACGTTGTCGGCCGAACTGATCAGCTCGCGCAGGTTCGGCCCCTGGCCCATGACCTTGCCGACGATCGGCCCGAACGGGGTCATCGCCTTCATCAACGGAGTGGGCAGGCTGCGGCTGGGCGCCTTCTTTCCGGACACCCTGGCAAGCGTGGAGATCAGCTCCCGCATCGTCGTGATCTGGCCGCCCAGCACGTAGGCCTCACCCGCCTTGCCGGTGTCGAGGGCCAGCAGGATGCCGTCCGCGACGTCGTCGACGTGGACCATGTTGAAGCCGACCTCCGGGAAAGCGAGCAGTGGCATTCGCCCGGCAAGGAACTGGTTCATCTGGCGGCCGACCGCAGAGTGGTCGTCGGGGCCGTAGACGCCTCCGGGCTGGACGATCACGCAGGGAAGCCCCTCCTCCGCAATCAGGCGCTGGGCCAGCCGGTGCGCCTCCACCTTCGTCTCCTCGTAGTAGGAGGTGAAGCCCGCCCCTGGATGCTGGTAACTCTCGTCGACGACCTCGCCTTGGGTGTTGCCAAAGGCCGCCACAGTGGAGACGTAGACGACCTTCGGGAGCTTCGCGTCCAGCGCCGCACGCAGCACGTTTTCGGTGCCGAGCACGTTCGCCTCGTACATCGCCCGGTGCTCCGACCTGGGGATCCCGACCTCGTAGATGGCCGCACCGTGGATCGCCGCCTCGCAACCCTCCATGCCGGAGGCGATCGCGTCCCTGCTCTCCAAGGAGCCGGACACGAGCTCGCAGCCGAGCTCGGCGAGCGACCTGCCCTTGTCGGGGTTGCGGACCAGCGCGCGCACCTCGTCGCCCCGTGCGCGCAGTTTGCGGACCACATGACCGCCGATGAAACCGGTGCCTCCGGTGAGGAAGACCCTCATTCGCGCTGAAGCCTATCCGCTCGCGCCAGGCACGATTCGGGGTGCAGCCTGCCGACGGGCCTACACTTGAGCAAGTGCAGAGAACCCGGCAAGGCCGCACCGCACGGACCCAGTACGGGGCCGGTGGGGCCGGGGTGGAGAATCCTCGGGCACGCCAGCGCGCGATGGCGATTGGGGTCTTGGGCGCCACGCCCCGCGACGGCGACGATCCGCTGGCCGAGTTGAAGGAGCTCCTGCGGACTGCCGGGGTCGCGACCGCTGGGGAGCAGGTCCAGGTCCGCGCGCGGCCGGATCCGGACCGCTACCTCGGACGGGGCAAGCTGGCCGAGGTGAAGGCCCAGATCGCCCGCAGCGATGCGAACCTCGTCGCCTGCGATGACGAGCTGGTGCCTCGCCAGGAGCGGAACCTCGAAGCGGCGCTCGGCGTGCCCGTCATCGATCGGACCGCCGTCATCCTCGACATATTCGCCGACCACGCCCACAGCGCGGAAGGGAAGCTCCAGGTCGAGCTTGCCCAGCTGGAGTACAACCTGGCGCGCATGCGGGGCCTGTGGACCCACCTCGAGCGGCTCGGTGGCGGGATCGGGACCCGCGGACCGGGGGAGACCCAGATCGAGACGGACCGCCGCCTGGCCCGCGACCGGATTGCGACGCTGCGACGCCGCCTCGAGCGCCTGAGAGGAAACCGCGAGGTGATGCGGGCCCGGCGCCACGAGTCAGCGCTCCCCACCGTCGCCCTGGCCGGCTACACGAACGCCGGCAAGTCGACGCTTCTGAACGCGCTCACAGGTGCCGGAGTGGGGGTGGGGGAGCGGCTGTTCCACACCCTCGATCCGACCACCCGCGCCTATCGCCACGAGGGTCGCCGATACCTGGTGACCGACACGGTCGGCTTCATCCGCAAGCTCCCACACGAGCTGGTCGAGGCCTTCAAGGCAACGCTCGAGGAAACGGTGCTTGCGGATCTCATCGTTCACGTGGTCGACGCGTCGGAGCCGGAGGAGCGGCGCCGCGAGTCGATCGCGGCTGTCGACTCGGTGCTTCAGGAGATTGGGGCTCAGGACGCGCCACGGCTGGTCGCCTTCAACAAGGTCGACCTCCTGGACGGCGCCGAGGCACGCGAGCTGACGATCGGCGAGCCCCAGGCTGTGGCGATCTCCGCGATGACCGGAGAGGGGCTCGACGAGCTGGGGGGCCGGATCGGGGAGGCCTTCTCCGAGACGCTCCGGCTCGTGGAGCTGCTGCTTCCCTACTCCGAGGGCGGGGCGCTGGCGGAGCTGCACGAGCTCGCCGGAGACCTCGAGCGTGAGGACCGCGCGGAGGGGGTGCTGGTCAGAGCCCGCATCCCCGCCTCGCTGGCCCACCGTTTCGCGGACTTTGCGCGAAACGGGCTCGGCCCGGACTGAGCAACGCGATGTCGCACGAGAACGTGGAGAAGGAAGCCCCCGAAGCCGCCGGACTGCGGGAATAGGGTCTTATAGGGTCGCCAGCCCGGCCACTACAGTCGAGGGGGAGCAATGAGTCGCCGTATATCGCTTGGAATATCGCTTGCTGGGATCGTCGTCATCGCCGGATTCATCACGATGACCTTCTGGAGCTTCTGGATCGGCGCCGTCATCACGATCGTCGGGCTGATCTGGTTCATCCCGGCCAAGAATCGGCCATCCAAGCCGCCCGGCTGACGGAGCAGTCGATGTCGCAGCGCCCCGGCAGATTGGAGCTCCCCGTCACCTTGCTTCGGGAGGGCGCCAGGCTGCCAACCCGCGCCCACGAGGGTGATGCCGGCCTCGATCTGCACGCCGTTGAACCGGCGACGATCCCGGCGGGGGAGAGGGCCAGCATCGGTACGGGAATCGCGGTGGAGGTACCGCCGGGCCACGCGGGCTTGGTGCTACCGCGCTCCGGCCTTGCCGCGAAGCACGGGATCGCGCTCGTGAACTCGCCTGGCCTGATCGATTCCGGGTATCGCGGAGAAGTCCGGGTGCTGCTCTTGAACACCGATCGCGCTCGACCATTCGAGGTCCATCCCGGAGACCGCGTCGCACAGCTTGTGGTGACCCCATTCGCCGACACCGACCCGGTCGAGGCGGCCGAACTTAGGGAGGAGCCCGCAGGCATCCGCGTAGCCCAGGGGCCGTCCGGACCCGGCCCGGCACGGGGGGCGGGCGGCTTTGGCTCGAGCGGCCGCTGACGGATTCAGGGTTCGCTAGGTGAAGCTGAACGGCGGATAGCGGTCAGTCACCAGCAGTAACGCGTAGGCGGCGACCCGGTTTCCCCAGCGGATCACGCTCTCGACGATCCCGAAAAGCCCCGGGGGATAGCGGCCCGTGAAGAGGATCGCGAACCAGGCGATGACTACGCAGACGAGTGCCAGTAGCCAGAGCGCCGCGAGCACGATGTAGTGCGGGATGGCCAGGAACCACTTCACAAGGGGCAACCAACGGTTCAGGTCCCGCTCCGCGTCCGGGTAGGGGAAGTCGAGGCGAACCGACTGCGCCTCGTCCGTGGAGGGGTAGCGATCGTTCATCAGCGCCAGGTAGACATAGATCCTGTTGCTGAACCGCAGCAGCTCGAGGTTCCAGTCGAACCACCAGCGCGGGTACTTGCGCCGGAAGAGGATCATCAACAGGGGGGGCAGGAAGAGGAGGCCGGAACCCGCCACAGCGATCGATTCGCGGTCCCAGCCCCCGCCACCCCCAATCGTGGCAAGCAGGATCACGATCGGGATAGCGGTGAAGATGCGGAAGACGGTCGTCAGCCGGTTGAGCGGGCGATCCGGGTACTCAACCGAGAACTGGACCGGGTATTCGGCGTCGGGCATCTGTGGCTCCTTCCCTCGGAGGATTTCGAGCGGCACCGGAGGCTATAAGCGGGCCGGAAGGCCGGTGAGATCAGCCGTGAAGCGCGGCCTGCCGGGCGGCCTCGTGGGCGGCGGACTCGAGCTCATCGTCGAGCGGCTCGAGTTCGGGCTCGCCACCGTACCGGCGAGAAAGGGCGAGCTGGATCAGGCGATCGGCGAGCCAGGCGTTCTTCGGTAGCAGGGGACCGTGCAGATAGGTGCCGATCATGTTGAGGCGCCGTACCCCCTCGAAGCCGTCCTTGCCGTTGTTGCCGTGGCCTCGAACCACTCGTCCCAGGGGCTCGGCCCCGTCGCCGAGGTAAGTGCGCCCCCCGTGGTTCTCGAACCCGGCCAACTCGCTCCGCCCGCCGCCGAGATCGACGTCGATCTCGATGTTGCCGATCAGCCTCGGTCCCGGGTCGCGAACCGTCTCGCAGTCGGCAAGCCCGAGGCCCGGAATCCTCTCGTCGCTCAGCTGGTAGCTGTGCCCGAGCAGCTGGTAACCCCCGCAGACCGCGAGGATGACCGCGCCGTCCTCCACGGCTTCGGCGAGGCCGTCGCGTTTTGTGGCCACCATGTCCTCCGCGACGATGCGCTGATCGCGGTCCTGGCCCCCGCCGATGTAGATCAGGTCGTAGGCCCGTGGGTCGAGCGGCTCGCCCGCCCCCACCGGGGCATACGAGAACCGGATCCCGCGCCATTCGCAGCGCCGCCGCAGGAAGAG
Source organism: Solirubrobacterales bacterium (assembly GCA_035573435.1). GTDB lineage: Bacteria > Actinomycetota > Thermoleophilia > Solirubrobacterales > 70-9 > AC-56. The sequence goes on along the minus strand of DATMZR010000013.1, from coordinate 17,445 downwards.
GATGTTGCCCCGGTCGGCATAGATGTTCATCTGGTCGGGGTAAAGCGCGACGGCGCGAAGCTCCATCAGGGGCGCTCCAAGACGACGACCGTCGAGCCCAGGTAGCCGTCAGCAGGCGGGATCTCGAGTCGGCCCGCGGGCCGCATACCGACCGTCGTGGCCTCGGACTCGAGGGTGCTTGCGCTCAGGGCGTCGAGACGGTCCGTGTGCTCCTCCTCGCTGAGCACCCCGTCGGGCGACACCGCCTGGCGCAGCCGGTGGATCTCCAGGGTTCCGCCGCCGACGAGGCTGGCCACCGGAAGACTCGAGTAGACCCAGCCCTCGAGCTCGCGCACGTCGGGAAGCGCGGCGCGAGGGCCCGCCGGCGAGGCGGAAACCGCCTCGACGATCGAAGCGGCCAGGTGGCCCCCAGGCGGGAGATGCCCTGCGACTCGCTCCAGAGCCGTACGCCGGGCGGCCGTGGACCCGAGCATCTGGAGAAGCTGCATGGGGGCCAGGATCAGCTCGAACTCCCGGCCCAGGTCCAGGGAGCAAACGTCAGCGCATACCGTCCGCGCCGCAACCCCGCGGGCCGCCGCTCGCGCGCGGAGCGCCGAGATCAGAGAGGGGTCGACCTCAACCGCCCAGACCTCATTGCCGAGGTTCGCCAGGTGGAGGGCGACCCGTCCCGTCCCGCAGCCGAGCTCCAGGACAGCGCCGCCGCTGGCGGCGAGGCGCTCCCAGACCGGGAGATCCGCGGCATAGCCCCCGCACTCGACCTCGTGCCAGACGGCCGCCGAGCTCACGCCCAGTACCTCCTGGCGAGCCCTCGCTTCGCGAGCATGGTGCGGAGCTCGAGCAGGGCGGTATAGGTTGGCAGGGCGAAGAGTTGGCCCTCTGCCTCGGCGAGAGCGCGATCGAGGGAGTCGTCGATCGCCTCAGTGACCGTGATCGCTTCCGGCGGCAGCCCGGCGTACTTGAGGCGCACCGCCATCTCGGCGGCCCGGGTGCCTGCGCAGGCGACGTGACGGACGCGACCGGCCAGCAGCTCGAAGTCGGCGTCCCAAACCCAGGAGACGTCGCGGCCGTCGGCGATCCGGTCGTTGAGGGCGATCCACAGGTCCAGGCCATGGCCGTTGCCCGTTGCATCCGCCTCGAGCAGGAGCGTGCGCAGGACCTCGTTGGCGCCGGCCGGGTTCTTGATCAGCAGGATGGAGACAGCCTTGTCGGCCACTGCAATGGTCTCGACACGCCCGAACACGGCCTCCATCTCACCCAGCGCGCGCCCCGCCTGCTCGAGCGGAATACTGAGCCGCACGGCCGCGGTCAGCGCGGCGAGGGCGTTGTAGACGTTGTAGAGGCCGGGGAGGGGAAGGCGCAACTCGATCTCGCCTCCGGGTGCCCGCACGGTGGCGCGCGAGCCGCGCATTCCCTCCAGGTCGACGCGGGTTGCTGCGACGTCCGGTCGTGGCCGGTCGGCGTGGCAGCGGGGGCAGCTGTAGTGGCCCAGGTGCCCGACGAAGGCTCGCTCATAGACGTATGGCGCGCCGCAGCGGCGGCAGTGCTTGGCGTCGAAAGCGTGCTGAAGCTCGGGCAGGGCCTGGCTCGGATCCTCGATGCCGAAGTAGGTCACGCCGGGGCGGCGGGCCAGATCGCGGTCGCGGCCGAGATCGGCGATCAGCGGATCGTCGGCGTTCAGCACGAACTCGGTCTGGCCGGCGAGGGCCTCCACGAGGTCCGCCCACTCGTCGGCCAGACGCTCCAACTCCCCGTAACGATCGAGCTGGTCGCGGAACAGGTTGCCGAGCACGACCAGGCGGGGTTCCAGCTCCTTCGCCATCCCCGGCAGCCAGGCCTCGTCGACCTCGAACAGGCCTTCGGTGCCCGGCTGCTCCAAGAGCGCGGTCGCGACGCCCCAGCTCATGTTCGAGCCGGCCCGGTTGTGAACGGGCACGCGACCCACGGCCCGCATCGCCGCGGCCAGCATCCCGGCGGTGGTGGTCTTTCCGTTGGTCGCGCTGACGATCACGGAGCCATCCACAAGGCGCGTCCCGAGCCGCGAGATCGCATCCGGCTCCAGGCGCAACAGCAGGCGGCCTGGCAGCGTTGTTCCCCCGCCACGACCGCTGCGGCGACTTAGTGCCCCCGCCGCCCGCGCCAGCGCGAGCTTGGGACCGAACATGCCGCTCATGGAGCGGGCGCGATCACCGTCAGCGCTCGGGGGAGGACACGGACGGTCGCCGGCAGATCCGCCAGGTGATCCCCATCCGCATAGACCGCAAACGGACGGTCGGCGCTGATCGTGACCTCTGCGGCACGCACGACCGTCACTTCCTGGTTGTCGACGTGACGGCCCTTGAACACCTTCGGCAGGTTAATCAGGAAGCGGAGCTTGGCCACCTGACCGACCCAGACGACATCGAGCTTGCCATCGTCGAGCTCCGCCCCCGGCGCCACGAACATGCCACCTCCGAATGCCTTGTTGTTCGCGGCGGCGACCGAGTATCCCGTGAACGAGCGGAGATGGCCGTCCAGCACGACCTCGAAGCGGGCCGGTTTCCAGGCGGCCAGGGCGCGCAGCGCCGCATACAGATAGACGAGGTTCCCCTTCACCAGACGAACCTGGTTGGCAATCCTGTTGGCCTCGGAGTCGAAGCCGCAACTGGCGATGCCCACGAAACGGCGGTCGTTCACCTCGCCGACGTCGATCGTCCGCGTCCTCCCAGCGGCGAGCACGCCGACGGCGCCGGGGATCTCGGTCGGGATCCCCAGGACACGCGCCAGGTCGTTGCCGCGGCCACCGGGGATCAGGCCCATCGGGACCCCGGCACCGGCCAGGGCGCCGCCGACCTGGCCGATCAGCCCGTCGCCGCTCATCACCACCGGAATCTGCCCGGCCGCGGCCGCGGCGAGAGCCTCCTCGCGGCCATGGTCGAGGCTGGTCGTGAGCACGATCCCGTAGTCAAGTCCCTGGGCACGGAGGGCGGCCTCGAGCTCGGGAAGGACCTTGCGCGCCCGCCCGCCGCCGGCTGAGGGGTTGACTATGAGCTGATGGCGCGCGCCGCCGGCCATGCCGGGAATCTAGTCGGGGAGCGGCTTGCGCCCAATCCAATAAGTGCCAGAGACGGCTCCCCCGGCCTCCATGGGCTCGATCCCCCGCTTGGCGAAACCCCAGTCGAGCACGGCGCTGGGCGTGTAGAAGGGGGTCGCCTCACCCCAGCTCGAGGCAACCACGACATGGCCCCCGGGACGCAGGACGCGGGCCACCTCGTCAATGAACGGAGGCATGTTGAGGTGGCCAACCAGGTCGAATGAGTCGTCGTCGTACGGCAAGTCGGCGGCGTCGGCGACGCGAAAGGCCACTCGACCCTCTGGGTCCAAGCCGACCTTGTCGGCGGCCGCCCGAATCATCTCCTCGGAGAAGTCGACGCCGCGAACGCTCGCCTGCGGGAACTCCCGCGCGAGCAACAGTGCCCCCGCACCGGTTCCGGTGCCGACCTCGAGCACGCGCTCCGGCGCCGGCTTCACGTGGAGGAGCGCGGCGGCCAGTGGGGCGAGGTGCTCCACGGAGCCTGCTGCGGTGCGCCCGTCCCAGCCGGGCGCCGAGCGATCGAAAAAGCGCCGCATGGGGCCGCGAAACGCCGGCCAGGCCCAGGGCGCCCGCACGATGAGCCGGTTCAGCATGCGGCCGACGACGCGGATTCGCCGCGGGGTCGGTCGTCGCTCGGGGGTCGCCATAAGGGGAGACATCTTGTCGTGCCGCGCGCTCCGCCGGCCAGCTACGCTCCGCCGCCCATGCCGAGCCGGCCCGCACCACGCTTGGCCGCGGTGCTCATCGCGGCGCTCACGGCGCTCACGCTGGCGGCCTGCGGAGGAGACGACGGCACAGAATCCACCTCCGCGGAGCTTCCCGCAGGCTGCCAGGACGCCCAGGCGCCGGCCCGCAAGCGGGTCGACCTCAAGCCGCCCGGCAGGGCGGTGGGGGAGGGGCAGAGCCCGGTGGCCTCGGTAAAGACGAGCTGCGGCACCTTCGAGATCGCGCTCGACGCCAAGCGCGCGCCGAAGACCGTGAGCTCCTTCATCCACCTATCGCGTGAGGGTGTCTACGACGACACTATCTTTCACCGGATCGTGCCCGGTTTCGTGATCCAGGGCGGCGACCCGCTGGGGACCGGCAGGGGAGGGCCCGGCTACTCCGTGGACGAGCCGCCCCCGACCAACCTCCAGTACACGAGAGGGACGGTGGCGATGGTGAAGACGGGCTTCGAGCCGCCGGGCGCCTCCGGTAGCCAGTTCTTCGTGGTGACCGCGGCTGATGCCGGCCTCCCACCCAACTACGCGCTGCTCGGAAAGCTGAGCTCGGGCGAAGACGTCGTCGATCGGATCTCGAAGCTCGGCGATCCATCCAGCGGCGACGAAGGCACGCCACTCGCTCCGGTCGTGATCCGGACGATCACTGTCAAGGAGGGCTAGGGGGATGGCGCGGATCGCTGTAGGCGACAGCGCCCCGGACTTCGAGCTTCCCGGGACCGGAGGCCACACTGCGAGGCTGGCCGACTTCCGGGGACGCTGGCTCGTGCTCGCCTTCTACCCCGGCGACTTCACTCCCGTGTGCACCCGGCAGTTCTGCTCCTACCGCGATGCCGCCGACCGGCTGGACGAGCTCGACGCCGAGGTGGTCGGTGTGTCACCGCAGTCGCTCGACTCCCACGAGCGGTTCCGGGCCAAGTATGAACTCACGGTGCCGCTGCTCGCCGATCCCGAACGAAAGACGATTCGGGCATACGGCGTTCTCGGCCCCGGGGGGATCGTGCGGCGCTCGATCTTCATCGTGGATCCCGAGGGAATCGTGCGATACCGCCAGGTCGCGCTGCTGGGTCTCGGCTACCAGGACGTCGAGGACCTGAAGCGATCGCTTGAGCGCGCGCGTGCCGAAGCGGTCAGCTGAGCCGGCCGGCCTCGTGAAAGGCAGCATCGAGCCGGCCGAGCTCGCCGTCGAAAGGGATGAGCAGCGGCTGGCCGGTGAGTCGATCGGGGACGGCCCACCAATCGTGCTGCTCCACGGCATCACGGCGACGCGTCGTTACGTGGTCCATGGCTCGAACGCTCTTGCCCGGCGCGGATACCGCCAGCTCTCCTACGACGCCCGGGGCCACGGCGAATCCGACCCCGCCCCGTCGCACGGCGGCTACTCGTACGCCGAGCTGACATCCGACCTGGAAGCCGTGCTCGCTTCCGAGGTCGGCGACCGTGCCGTGGTGCTGGCAGGCCATTCGATGGGGGCCCACACGGCCGTCTCAAGCGCGCTCGCGCACGGCGACCGGCTTGCCGGGGTGGTGCTCATCGGTCCCACCTACATGGGGTTCGTGGACGAGCAGGTGCTAGCAGGCTGGGACCGGCTCGCTGACGGGCTCGAGCAAGGTGGGGTGGAAGGGTTCATGGACGCCTACGATCATGGGCTTCCCCCGGCCTGGCGGGAGACGATCCTGCGCTTCACCCGCCGGCGACTGCTCGAGCACCGCCATCCGCTGGCGGTTGCGCGGGCCATTCGCGAGGTGCCACGCTCGGCGCCGTTCGAGGCGATCTCGGAGCTCGAGTTCTGCGAGGTCCCAGCGCTCGTGGTTGCCAGCCGGGACGAAGCCGATCCCGGCCACCCATACGCCGTGGCTGCGGCCTACGCGGAGCGCCTTCCCCGTGCGCGCCTGACCAGCGAGGCTGAAGGCGAGTCGCCCCTGGCGTGGCAGGGCGGCAGGTTGTCGCGGCTGATCGCTTCGTTTTGCGCCGAGCCGGAGGTAGCGGAGAGGCTCTGACAGAGGGGCGATCGCGCCCTAGCGTGACCGGCGATCGCGCAGCCGGTAGACGAGTCGCAACCCGGACCAGGTGTCGTCGATCGCGCAAACCTTGTTGTCCACCATGCCGTTGGTGATCGCGACGTGGCGAACGACGTCCTCGTTCAGGTCGGTGATGACTCCGGAGGACCCCTTCGGCCACGCGATCCAGAGCCCGCCGTCCGGTTCGACGGCCGTGGCGAGCGCTGAGAAGCGCCGCTCGAGCTCAGGGCGGCGATCAAAGAAGGCGACTATGACGTCCAACGGTCCACGGACCCGGGTCCGAACCGCCACTCCATCAGGCAGCGGACCGAGGGTCGAACGAAATCCGCCCGGAGCCCTGGAAAACGCCACCCGATCGCCCTCGGCGATCCCGAGCTTACGGGGCAGCGGCGTTCCCGAATACCCGGCCATTATGCGAACCCGGAGATAGTGAGAGTGCGACCCGTCACGCTCCCCGACTCTAGGCTGCCGGAATGGGCCGTCTTCGAATCTGGGCCATACGGCACGAGCTGCTCGCCCTCCTCATCGCCGCACTGATCGGCGCGGCGGTTGCGGCGGTTGCGGTCGCGATTCCGCTTGCGTCCTCGCTCTCGAGCAAGGACGACGACCTGGACAATACGCGGGCGCGTTTGTCCCATGCACGACACGAGCTTGCCGACGCAGAGTCTCGGGTCGGCGGCGGTGAGTCGGCGATCGCACCCTCAGGGCGGTGGACGACGATCACGAGGTTCACCGGCGCTGGGTCTGCCAAGACGGACACATTCGAGCTGCCCGCCGGCGAGGTCAGGATCGCCTATGCCTTCGGCGGCGACACCAACGACATCATCAACTTGAACCCCCCGCAAGGAGGCGAGTTCAGCGGGTACAACCTCGTCAACGAGAGGGGTTCGCTGACCGGTTCGACCCGCATCGACCAGCCCACGGGCACCTACTACCTCGACGTCACCGGAACCGATTGGACGATCGAGGTTCAGCGGATCGAGTGAGCGCCTCACTCGAGCTGCGGGGGCCGCCCCCTATGCTTTGCCGAGCATGATCGACGACGGCAACGCGATTCACTACGCGGCGGTGGAGCGGGGAACGCCGGTCTACGGCTCCGACGGCATGGAGGTCGGCAAGGTCGATGAGGTGGTCGACAACTACCGCGAGCACATCCTCGACGGGATCGTGATCGAGACCCCGGGTCGCGAGCTTCGCTTCGTCGACGGCCCAGAGGTGGCTCGGACCGCCGAGCGTGGCGTCACGCTCGCGATCACCGCGGACGAGGCGGCCTCATTGCCGCCGCCGGAGCGCGCTGCGGCAATTTTCCGGCCGAACCCGCGCACCGGGCGCTTCGGACGCCTGTTCGGGCGCGGCTGGAAGCGCCAGTAAGACGGGTCGGGAAGGCGGCCCGCTCCCCCGCGCGGCGGTCTAGGGGGGGTCGCCGATCAGGATCCAGTGGCCCGAATCGCCGCGCCGCAAGAGCTCCCGCTCGGTGATGTTTCGCAGCGCGAGCGTGACCGTTGGGCGCCGGGCGCCGACGAGGTCCGCAAGCGTCTGATGCGAGAGCCGGAAGGGCAGAACCGCCCCTTCAGGGGCCTTTCGCCCCCAGAGCTCGGCCAACTGCCACAGGCTGAGAAGCAGGCGCTCCTCGACCCCGACGGTGTTGGCGATCGCGGCGCTGACAGCGAGGCGGCGCGACCGCCTCAGAGCGCGGTCGGTGAGCGCCTCGAGCACCTGCGGGATCTCCCGGGCGCGGGAAGCGAGCGGCTCGTCCAGCACGGCGATCGCCGCCGGCTCGATCACCGTCCAGGACAACTGCTCGAACGATGCGGCCTCATCCTGCCAGGGGCGAAAGAGATCGCCCTGACCCAGCAGCTCGAGGCTCCGGCCTCGCTCGGGGACCAGGACGCGGCGACCGACGAGACCGTCGAGCATCAGAAAGCCGAGGTGACGCGCGGAGGGTTCGCGCGCGTCCGGCTCCCACGGACCACGCTTGAGCTTCAGGACGTCGGCGGAGAGCCGTGATTCCGGCCCACGGCGCGCCGCCGGCGACACGGCGCGAGCGAGCTCCCCATCCGGCGCGAGGAGGTCGACTCGATCCCCGTTTTTCGCCGCTTGATCGTCGATAGCAGTCGTCACCGTCCCCATGGCCATCCACTACCCGAAGCGTTCGCCAGAAAACCGGCCAGCTGGCCAATCCGATGCTGCGCTGGCTCCCCGAGGCTCGGCTAATATGCGACGCAGGGGTGCTCAGGGCCATCGCCAGAGGCGGCGGAAGCTCTTTCGCACTCTCGAGCAGCAAGGAGAAAGGGTCGTAAGGGCATGTCTGGCACCCAAGAGGGGGCAGCGCCAGCCGACGCGGCTTCCACAACGACGGTCGGCCAGAGCGGCCTGGCGGCTCGGGTGGATACAGAACTGCTTCGCGGCTACGCAGAGACGGGTGACCCGGCGCAGAAGGAGGAGCTGGTACGCCGCTTCCTGCCCCTTGCGCGTGCCCTGGCAATGCGCTATCGGGGCGGCAGCGAGCAGGTGGAGGACCTGATTCAGGTCGCCAGCCTGGGGCTTGTCAAGGCCCTGGACGGGTTCGACCTCAGCCGCGGGAGGTCGTTCGTGGCCTATGCCGCGCCGACCATATTGGGGGAGCTTCGCCGCCACTTCCGCGACCGGGTTTGGGAGATGCGCCTGCCGAGAGGGCTGCAGGAGCGGACCATGGCCGTCAGCGAGGTGGCAGCCGAACTCGGCGACGAGCTGGGAGGGACGCCGACCGTGTCGCAGATCGCCGCGCGCCTGGACCTGGCGGAAGAAGAGGTTTCGGAGGCCCTGCACGCTGACGAGACGCGTCGCACCCTGTCGCTAGACGTGCCCCTGAGCCGGACGGATCGCAGCTCCCTGCCGATGGTCGAGATCGTCGGCCAAACTGATCTGGGCTACGACGCCGTCGAGGCCCAGCTCGCGGCCGAGGAGGCTCCGCTGGACGACCGCGAGCGCCGCGTCCTCAGGCTTCGCTTCGAGGAGGACCTGAACCAGTACGAGATCGGGCGACAACTCGGCGTCTCCCAGATGCAGGTCTCGCGGATCATGCGCCGCGCCCTCAGGAAGCTCCTGGTCGCCGTTCAGGGCGACGCACGGTCCACCGCCACCTAGGCTCGGCCTCGGAGCGCGACCGGGTTCACATAACGACGATTAGCATGCGCAGGATCCGCGCCTGAGGGCATGGCCCTCAGTTCTGCGACGGATCTGCCGGCATTCGGGCGATCAGCGCGTACTGGCCCCCCTTTCGGGCCAGCACGTCGCTCCAGAGCGTTGCCGGGTCCTCCGGGAACAGCTCGGCGGGAAGCGGCGCCTCCACTATCCACGAGTCGATCTCCATCTCCTCCTCGAGCTGGCCCGGGCCCCAGCCGGAATAACCGGCGTAAACCCGCCCGCGGCGAACGGTCTCGGCGAGCTCGTCGAGGTCCACGTCGGCCGAGGCGAGGCCGACGTCCGCCACCACGATCCACGCCGCCGCCTCCGGGTCCGAGAAGTCCGCCAGCAGCACGAGCGCCTCGGGCTGCACCGGGCCGCCGACGTAGACGGGCTCGCCGCCGGCGATCTCAGCGAGCTCCGGCACCACCGAATCCACCGACGTCTCCGACGGCCTGTTGAGGACGATCCCCATCGCCCCTTCCTCGTTGTGCTCGGTGATGAAAACGACCGTGCGGGCGAAATTGGGGTCGACCAGAGCTGGAGATGCGATCAACAGCTTGCCCCGCGTCGAGCCTTCCGTGACACCCCCCTCCATACCCGTTCATTCTGCCGCCCCAGGGCTCCCGGCGTCAGCATGCCGGACTGGGCGGGTCCAGTAGCTAAGCTCGATACGTGATCTTCAACGTGAACGAGAGCGATTTCGAGGCACGCGTCGTCGAGCGCTCGCGCGAGGTTCCGGTGGTCGTGGACTTCTGGGCCGAGTGGTGCGGGCCGTGCCGCACGCTTGGCCCGGCGCTCGAGGCCGCGGTCGCGAAGCGGGACGGCGAGCTGGACCTGGCGAAGCTGGACGTCGATCAGAACACCTCGCTGGCGGCGAGCTTCGGGATTCGCGGCATCCCGGCGGTGAAGGCGTTTCGCGACGGGCAAATCGTGGACGAGTTCACCGGCGCGATTCCTCCGGCGCAGGTCGAGCAGTTCGTGTCACGGGTCGTCCCCTCCCCGGCCGATAGGCTCGCCGCCGCAGACAACGAGGAGTCGCTGCGCAAGGCCCTCGAGCTGGATCCGCGCAACGTGGTTGCCGCGCGCAAGCTGGGGCGCCTGCTCCTTCAGCGAGGGGACGCCTCCGAGGCGCTCGAGCTGCTCGACGGGGCTCAGGGCGACTTCGAGGCGGAGGGGCTCGCGGCGCGGGCCCGCCTTGCGTCGGAGGTCGGCAGCGACGGCGCAGCGGAGCCCTCCGCACTCGAGCGCGGCTTCTCGGCCTGGGATGCGGGCGACCCCGAGCGGGCGCTCGACAGCCTGCAGGAGGCGATCTCCGAAGTCGACGATCCCGAGCGGCGAGACCTCGTGCGCCGCGTGATGGTCGCGATCTTCACCGAGCTCGGCGCCGACCATCCGCTGGCTCGGGAGCATCGGCGCCGCCTGGCCGCGGCGCTCAACTGAGGCTCGAAGCGTGGAGAGCGACCCCGCATCGGGCATCGGCATCCTGGCGGCGCTCGGAGCCGGCCTGGTCTCGTTCCTCTCGCCTTGCGTTCTGCCCCTGGTCCCCGGCTACCTCTCGGCCGTGAGCGGCGTCTCCGTCAGCGAGCTCGATCGCGCCGACTGGCGTCGGGTCCTCGTCCCCAGCCTCGTTTTCGTTGCCAGCTTCTCCACCATATTCATCCTGCTGGGCCTGACCGCCACCGGGATCGGGCGGACCCTCCAGGAGCACCGGGACGCCTTGGAGAAGGTCGCCGGGGTTTTGATCATCGCGATGGGGGTGCTGTTCGTCGCCAGTCTGTTCGTCGCGCGTTTGAACCGCGAGTGGCATGTCGACGCCCTGATGTCACGGGCCGGCAAGGGAGGGCCGGTGGTCGCCGGGATGGCGTTTGCGATCGCCTGGACGCCCTGTATCGGGCCGACCCTCGGTGCGATCCTGAGCGCGGCCTCCCTATCGAGCTCTGTGGCCCACGGCGCCTTCCTGCTCGCCGTCTACTCCGCGGGACTGGGCGTCCCCTTCCTCGTCACCGCGCTCGCCTTTTCCCACCTGACCGGCGCCTTCGGCGCAGTCAAGCGCCACTACGCAGCGATCATGGGGATCGCCGGCGGAACCCTGATCGTCATGGGGATCCTGATCCTGACCGGCGATTTCTTCCAGCTCAACGTCGAGGCCCAGCGGTTGACCAGCGACCTTGGCCTGAATCCCTAACGGCCCTCTGGCAGCGGCTCTCAGCCCGACTCGGGCTTGGGGCTTGCCACCTCCACAGGCGCGCCGACCGCTTCGACCTCCTCCAGCTCCCCGCCCTCGGAGTCGCGCGAGCAGACGATCCGGAAGCGCCCCGTCCCCAGCGAGGAGTCACCGACAATCGGCAGGCCGCGAATCTCCTCCCAGCCAAGGCGCTCGATCTCGAACGGGTTCATCCGCACCTCCGAGGCCGGGAACGGGCAGCCGGCGTTGTGCTGGTCGATTGCCCGCGAGATCGCTTCGAGGTTCTTCGCGTCGGCGCCGCTCACGATCCCAATCTAGCGTGGCGCGACCGTGCTCTCCCCCACCCCGGCGGTTACCTGATTTCGGGCAGCGGACCCGCCGACGAGTTTGGCCACCGCCGAAACCGGGTAGGAGGGATTCCTAGTGTTTGGAGGAGGGAGCCCTCACCGGGACCACAGGAAGCGCTTTACGCGGATTCGGAGGCGGGCCGCCGCCGTTATCGCACTGGCGACGGCCGGGGTGCTCGCGGTAACGGGTCTCGCCCTGGCGACGGGTTCGAGCGTCAACTTCTCGTTCGCCCCGAGCAATCCAGGCAGCGTGCTCAAGTCCGGCCGGCTGTCGTTCGGCACCCACACGAACTACACGGGCGTGAGCCACACGATGAACCGGATCCAGCTCCGGTGGGACGACGACTTCAACTTCAACCCGGACTCGCTCCCGAAGTGCGATCCGGCGGACCTGTCGGGCAACATCACCATGCAGGCCGCGCTCCAGGCGTGCGGGCCCGCGGCGGGGGCCGCCAACAACGCCTGGCTATGGCCCGCGAACGCGAACTTCTCCAACGGACAGGCGACGTTCAGCCTTGCCGGCCAGACCCCCACCGCATGCGTCTTGGTCTTCAACGGCACGGGTTCCACCTCCGAGGTCCTGCTGTTCATCCGGATGAAGGTGGACCAGATGGCCGGCCCGATGGACTGCGGCGGCCCGACGACCAACGTCGACGGCGACCAGAGCTTCGTGATCCAGGGCGACCTGTCCGCGAACCCGGCCATCGGCGCCGACTTCACCGATCCCGATAACTGCTCGGCGCCGGATCCCCGACGGGGCTGTCAGATCGATCTCAACGGCGTCTCCAACGGGGCGACCCGACTGGTCCACCTCAACGCCTCGATCAGCCGGGGCACCTACGTCCGTGCCAAGTGCGTCGATCCACCCGCGGGCAACCGCCAGTGGAACCTGCAGACGCTGTTCACGTGGACGACCACCAGCGGCACGAAGACGCAGACGGTCAACACCTCGAAGACCTGCACCTAGCGCGCTCCTAGGCTCGCGCCCACATTCCAGCGGAGCCGCCGCATAGGCTGACCCGCATGCCTTCCTGGCGGGATTGGCCCCACGTCTACGCGCACATCGACATGGACGCGTTCTTCGTCTCCGTGGAGCTCCTGCGCCGGCCGCAGCTCCGCGGAAAGCCGGTCGTGGTCGCGACGGGGACGGACGCCACCGCGCGGGGCGTGGTGATGGCCGCCTCCTACGAGGCGCGCCGGTTCGGCGTTCACTCGGCTCTGCCGCTGGCGGTCGCCCGCCGCCGCTGCCCCCAGGCGATTCTGGTCCCCCGCGACATTGAGCTGTACCGGCGTGCCTCGCGCAAGGTGATGGAGGTTCTGCGGCGGTTCAGCGACCGGGTTGAGGTCGCCGGCTTGGACGAGGCGTATCTGGACCTCTCGGATTGCCCGGCGCCGAAGGCCCGCGCCCGGCAGCTCAAACGCGAGGTTCGCGCCGAAACCCGGCTGGTCTGCTCGGTGGGCCTGGCGCCCAACAAGCTGCTCGCCAAGATCGCCTCCGATCTCGAAAAGCCGGATGGCCTCGCCGTGCTGGAGCCGGAGCAGATGCCGGCTGCGGTCGGCGAGCGCCCGGCGACCCTGATCCCGGGCGTTGGGCCGCGCACGACGGAGCGGCTCGCCGCGCTGGGAATTCGCACGGTGGCCGAGCTCGCCGGCGCCGAGGGCGCGGTGCTGGACCAGGCCTTCGGCCCTCGACAGGGCCTCGAGCTGCGCGACCGCGCTCGCGGCCACGACGATCGTCCCCTGGTCACCGAGCGCGAGCCAAAGTCGGAGAGTCGCGAGACGACCTTTCCTTCCGACGTCTCGGACCGGAAGCTCCTGGGCGACACCCTGGATCGCCTTGCCGACTCACTATGCCGCGGGCTCGCCGAGAGCGGCTACGCGGGACGCACGGTGACGCTCAAGATCCGCCTGCGCCCGTTCCGCACCCACACTCGCTCGCGAACCATCGAGACTCCCACGCGCCAGGCGGACCGGGTGCGCTCCGTGGCGCGCGAGCTGCTGGCCGAGTTCCACCTCGACGCTCCCGTGAGGTTGCTGGGCGTAGGCGTGGGCGGCCTCATGGCCGTGGCCGAGGACCAGCCGCGCACCCCGCATCTGTTCTGAGAAGATTCGGTTCGTGGCCCACGGGGACAGGCTCAGCGGGCTGGACGCCTCCTTCCTCCACCTGGAGGACGGCCCCGCCCACATGCACGTCGCCTCGACGACCGTGTTCGAAGGGCCGCCGCCTGCCTACGAGGAGCTCCGCGACCACATCGCCTCGCGTCTTCACCTGGTGCCTCGCTTCCGGCAGAAGCTGCGTTTCGTCCCCTTCGGACAGGGGCGCCCCGTCTGGATCGACGATCCCAACCTCAACCTCGACTACCACATCCGCCATACCGCTCTCCCTCCCCCGGGCAGCGAGGATCAGCTGCGAACGCTCGCCGCGCGGATCTTCTCGCAGCGCCTTGACCGCTCAAAGCCGGTCTGGGAGATCTGGCTGGTCGATGGCGTGGAGAGGGACCGCTTCGCGCTCGTCGCCAAGACCCACCACTGCCTCGTTGACGGAGTCTCCGGAGTTGACATAACAACCGTCCTCTTCGATCTCGACCGGGACCCCGAACCGGCGCCCGAGCCCGACCCGTGGCTTCCGGATCCGGAGCCCAGCGACCCGCAGCTACTGGCCGAGGCGCTGATCGAGCGCGCCACCAGCCCGGCCGAGATCGTGCGAGGCGTCCGAGCGCTGCTGCGGGCGCCGCGCCATGCCGCCGGCGCGGCGCTCGAGGGCCTTGGGGCGGCTGGCTCAATCGCTCGGACCGGCCTCTCCGCCCCCCCTTCCGTGTTCAACGTCCAGATCGGACCCTACCGGCGCTTCGCCTGGGTGCGCACCGACCTCTCGGAGCTGAAGCAGGTCAAGAATCTCGCGGGCGGCACTGTGAACGACGTGGTCCTGGCGGCGGTCTCGGGCGCCCTGGGCAGATACCTACGGGCCCGCGGTCACTCGACCAAGGACCTGGCGCTGCGGGCCATGGTGCCGATCAGCGTCCGCGCTGAGGACGAGCACGGGGCGCTCGGCAATCGTGTCTCGGCGATGATGGCGCCGCTGCCCGTCTGGTGCGAGGACCCGATCGAGCGCCTGCGCGTGGTCACGACGACCATGGGAGACCTAAAGTCCTCGAAGCAGGCCGTTGGCGCCAGCCTGCTCAGCGAGGTGACCGATTTTGCACCCCCCACGATCGCCGCCCAGGCGGCCCGGCTTCAATCCCGCCAGCGGTTCTTCAACCTGGTGGTCACGAACGTTCCGGGGCCGCAGTTCCCGCTCTACCTGCTCGGGCGGGAGCTCCAGGACGTCTTCCCGATGGTGCCCCTGGCAAAGAACCAGGGAGTCTGCTTCGCACTCATGAGCTACAACGGGCGCGTCAACTTCGGCCTCACCGCCGACTACGACGCGATGCCGGACCTGGACCACCTGGCCGGCGATCTCGAGGCCTCAATCGCCGAACTGGCGGAGGCGGCGCCGTCGGCCGCACCCGGCGAAGCCGGAAAGCCCCGCCGGCGCAGGCGCCGGTTCCAGGCTCCGGCCGAGCACCAAATCTAGCTCTTCCCCGGGGCCCACCCGGATTCCCGCAGCTTCCGAGGATCGTTTCTCCACTCGGATAAGGGCCCCGCGCAAATCCTGTACTCCGGGCCAATGCCAGGCGTGCCTTCGCCGCGCAGGATACGGCTGGCGCGGCGCATGCCTTTGCACAGCGCCGCCGCTCGATCGAACACCCAACCGGAAAGGACGAGCGCTGGCATGGATCTCGCGGTCATGGATCTCGGAGTACTTGGCGTAGTCACCGACCAGGTCGCCCATCTCCGCGACAAGATCCAGGCCAACGACCTCGCCACCGACACGATGTGGGTGGTCGTCGCCGCGATCCTGGTGATGTTCATGCAGGCGGGCTTCGCCTTCCTGGAGATCGGCTTCTCGCGCCAAAAGAACGTTGGCACGGTGATCGCCAAGATCCTCATGAACTTCTCGATCTGCGCCGTCGTCTTCTGGGCGGTCGGCTTCGCCCTCGGCTTCTCCGGCGACGCCGGCTCGATCATCGGCAATACCGGCTTCGCCCTCAACAGCGACAACGTCGTCAAGGACTTCCCCGGTCTCGCCTTCTCCCAGGTGGGGCTCTCAGGTAAGTGGTTTTTCGAGTTCGTCTTCTGTGCGGTGTCGCTGGCAATCGTCTGGGGCACGACGCTGGAGCGGATCAAGTTCGGCGTCTACTTCATCTATGCGATCGTCTTCTCGGCGATCATCTACCCGCTGATCGCCCACTGGCTGTTTTCGTACGGGTGGCTCGCGGCCGATCTGGGCTCGCAGGACTTCGCCGGCTCGACCGTGGTCCACCTGACCGGCGCCACCGGGGCCCTGGCGGTGCTGCTGCTGCTCGGCCCGCGACGCGGCAAGTACGGCCCGGATGGCAAGCCGAACGTGATCCCGGGTCACTCGATGCCATTCGTCGGCCTCGCCACGCTCATCCTCTGGTTCGGCTGGTTCGGCTTCAACCCCGGCTCGACTTTGAGCGCTCTCAGCTCAACCGGCCAGAACGGTGATATCCGCTTCGCCGACATCGCCCTCGTGACCAACATCGCCGCTGCCTGCGGGGTGCTCGGGGCGCTGGCAACGATCTGGCTGAAGACCCGCAAGCCGGACATCGGCATGGCCTGCAACGGGGCGATCGCCGCCCTGGTCGCGATCACAGCGCCCTCGGGGTACGTCAACCCGTGGGCGGCAACGATCATCGGCTTCGTCGCCGGGATCATCGTCGTGGTCGGCGTGTTGGCAATCGAGAAGGTGCTCGACGACCCGGTGGGCGCGCTCTCGGCGCACGGCCTGGCCGGCGTCTGGGGAACCCTGGCCTGTGGCCTGTTCACAGACCCGACTTTGGCGACGCTCAACGGCGTCGGCGAGGGCGGACTCGTCTACACGGGGAGCATGGACCAGTTCTTCGCCCAGGCGGCGGCGGTGGGCGCCGCGTTCGCCACGGTGTTCGCACTCAGCTTCGCGACCTTCTTCGCGATCAAGGCCACCATCGGCCTCCGGGTGAAGCCGGAGGAGGAGAACTACGGCCTCGACATGGCCGAGCACGGCATGTGGGGCTACCCGGAGCAGTTCATGCCCGTGCCGGGCTACGAGTACCACCAGCCGGCGCCGCCGGCGGGGCGGCCGGCACCGCGGCCCGCCCCGATTGGGCTCGGCGCCTCGGAGGGCATGCCGTGATTGGAGTAGACACAAAGCCCGTCCCGGCGGTGACCGCGCACCCCCGGAGGCGAAGCCGAGGAGGTGGCGCGCATGTCTGAGACACAGGTAAACAAGATCGAGGCGATCATCCGCTACGAGCGCCTTCAGGAGGTTCAGGACGCGCTCGACGAGATCGGAGTCAGCGGCCTGAACGTCACCGAGGTGAAGGGCTGCGGTCGCCAGAAGGGCTACACCGAGCACTACCGGGGCTCCCAGGCCAACATCAGCCTGCTGCCGAAGCTCAAGGTCGAGAGCGTCGTCGCGGCGGACCTGACCGATCGCGCCGTCGAGGCGATCGTGGCCGCCGCCTACACGGGCGAGACGGGCGACGGGTTGCTCTTCGTGATTCCGGTCTCCGACGTCGTGCGCATCCGCACCGGTGAGCGCGGCGTCGACACGATCCGCCATCAAATGCCTGCGGGGTGGGGGTACTGAGTCTCTGGGGCTGGACAAAGCGCGTGGTCACGGATCAGACCGGCGGCGTCGAGCCGGTAGCGATCGACATCGAGCGCAATCCCGGCGCCGTCGTCGAGTTGGGCGCCCATAACCCGCCCGACCTGCCGCTGTACGTGTTGCGCGTCGGCGTTCGAAGCGGCTTCGGGCGCGTCCGAGCCGGCCTGCCCGTCTACCGGCGCGAGAACCCCTCCCCCCACCCCGTGCTGAAGGAGATCTACCAGT